>JAUXVE010000060.1 GCA_030680415.1 Rubrivivax sp. | reverse complement strand
GAGCCCTGCTCCGGCGCCACGCCCGCCCATGACCGCCCCGCCCCGCCCCGCCCCGCCGCCGCCCGCCGCCGCCGTGTCCGGTGGCGCCGACCAGGTTCGCGTGCGCGCCGGTGACACCCTCAGCGGCATCGCTGGCCGCGCCCAGCGCCCGGGCGTGTCGCTGGACCAGATGCTGGTGTCGCTGTTCCGTGCCAATCCACAGGCCTTCATGGGCGACAACATGAACCGCCTGAAGGCGGGTGTCGTGCTGTCGGTGCCAGTGGCCGACGAGGCGGGCCAGGTGGCGCCGCAGCAGGCGCGCGAGATCATCGTGGCGCAGAGCGCCGACTTCGCCGCCTATCGGCAGCGACTGGCTTCCGGCGGCACGGCCCAGGCCGCCGCGGTGCCGGCGCGGCAGGCCAGGGGTCGAGTGCAGGCGCAGGTGGACGACAGCAAGCAGTCCGCGGCGCCGACACCCGACCGCCTGAAGCTGTCGCAAGGCGCCGTCCAGGCCTCCGCGCCCGAGGCTCGCGCGGCACAAGCCGGCGAGCGGGCCGACGCCAGCACCAGGCTGAGCGAACTCGCGCGCAATGTCGAGGAACTCAAGCGCTTGCAGAGCGGAACGTCAGCCGCCGCCCCCACCGCACCAGCACCCGCACCAGCACCCGCACCAGCACCAGCACCAGCACCAGCACCAGCACCAGCACCAGCACCAGCACCAGCCACGGTCCCGACAACCGCCACCGGCGCCGCGCCGGCGCCGGCGCCGACGCCCACCGTGGTGGCCCAGGCGCCCACGCCGCCGGTCGCGCGGCCTGCCGCTCCGGCCCCGGCCCCGGCAAAGGAAAGCCTGCTCGACTCACTGCTCGACAACCCGCTGCTGCTGCCTGGCGTCGGCGTGCTGGTGGCCCTGCTCGCTGGCCTGGGCCTGTGGCGCCTGCGCGGGCGCATGCGCAAGCCGGCCGGCGAAACCTCGTTCCTGGAAAGCCGGCTGCAGCCCGATTCCTTCTTCGGCGCCAGCGGCGGCCAGCGGGTGGACACGCATGAGACGGCCGGTACCAGCACCGGCAGTTCGTCTTCCATGGGCTATTCGCTGAGCCAGCTCGACGCCATTGGCGACGTCGACCCGGTGGCCGAGGCCGACGTCTACCTGGCCTATGGCCGCGACCTGCAGGCCGAGGAGATCCTCAAGGAAGCCATGCGTGCCACGCCCGAGCGCCTGGCCATCCGCTCCAAGTTGCTCGAGGTCTATGCCAAGCGGCGCGACATCAAGGGTTTCGAACTGCTCGCCACGCAACTGCACAACCTGACGCGGGGCCAGGGCGAGGAGTGGGCCAAGGCGCAGACGCTCGGCCATGACATGGACCCCGACAACATCCTGTACCAGCCGGGCGGGCAGCCCGGCGAAGTGCTGGGCGCTTCCGGGCAGCCGGTGGATCTGCTGGGCGCGTCCACGATGCCGCACACCGCGCCGGCCGGGCGCCCGGCGTTCCAGCCCGCGCCGGATGCCACGCTGGACGGCGGCACGGAGATCGACCTGGATCTCGACCTGGCGCACGCCGCTGCTGCCGCGCCCACGGTGTCTGCGCAGGACGACTTCACGGTCCCGTTCAAGACCGCTGTGCCGCCCGGTTCCGACGCTCGCGTGGACATGGATCTGCCGGATGAAGACACGAAGACGGTCCCGGTCATGCAGACGGCCGCGCACCGTGCGGCCCCGGTGGCTGCGCCGCCCGCCGTGAGCCTCTCGCCCGCGGACTCGGCGGACATGGGCCTGGACTTCGACCTCGGCGACCTCGACCTGCCAGGCGACTCTTCGCCCCCGCTCAGCGCGGCGCCGGCGCCGCTGCCCCCGGCCACGCTCGACTTCGGTGGCTTCAGCGTCGGCGCGCCGGCCGGATCGGCACCGGGCGACAGCGACCCGCTGGCGCGCAAGCTCGAGTTGGCCGAGGAATTCCGCCAGATCGGCGACCTCGAAGGCGCGCGTGACCTGCTCGAGGAAGTGGTGGCCAAGGCCGACGGCGCGCTGCGCTCCAAGGCGCAGGGCATGCTCGACACGCTTGGCTGAGAGCCGGCGATTCATATCGTCACGGGCTCTGAGCTGCAGCGGCTGGCCCTGGGCCTGTCCTACCGCGGGCAGGCCTACCACGGCTGGCAGTCGCAGTCCGACGGCCGCACCGTGCAGGATGCGCTGGAGCGTGCGCTGACGGCCTTTGCCGCCGAGCCGGTGCGCACCGTCTGCGCCGGCCGCACCGACAGCGGCGTGCATGCGCTCAACCAGGTCGTGCACCTGGACACCGCTCTGGAGCGCGACGATTTCTCCTGGGTGCGCGGCTGCAACCGCTACCTTGAGCGCGACATCGCGGTGCAGTGGTGCCGCCGCGTCGGCGCCGGCTTCCACGCCCGCAACAGCGCGCTCGGCCGGCGCTACCGATTCATCGTCCTCGAGTCGCCGACGCGGCCGGCACTGGAGCACGGCCTGGTGGGATGGGTTTTCCGGCCGCTCGATGCCCAGGCCATGAACGCCGCCGCGGCGCACCTGATCGGCGAGCACGACTTCAGCTCGTTCCGCGCCGCCGGCTGCCAGTCGCCGACGCCGGTGAAGACGCTGCGCAGCATCGGCATCAGCCGCCGTGGCGCCTACTGGCGCTTCGACTTCGACGCCAACGCCTTCCTGCACCACATGGTGCGCAACCTGATGGGCTGCCTGCTGGCGGTGGGCAGCGGCCGCCAGAGCCCGGGCTGGATGGCCGAGGTGCTGGCCGCGCGCAGTCGCGACGCCGCCGCGCCGACCTTCCCACCCGAGGGGCTGTACTTCGTCGGCCCGTACTACGATGCGGCGCATGGCATTGCCGAACACACCGCCGCGATGGACTGGATAATTTGACGCGTGGCACGCACCCGCATCAAGATCTGCGGCCTGACGCGCGAGGCCGATGTCGACGAGGCCATCGATGCCGGCGCCGATGCCCTGGGCTTCGTGCTCTACGCCCGGAGCCCGCGCCATGTCACGCTGGCGCGCGCGGCGGAACTCGTGGCCCGGCTGCCGCCGTTCGTGACGCCGGTGCTGCTGCTGGTCAACGCCTCGCCGCACGAAGTGCGGCAGGCTGCAGAGACCCTGCCGCAGGCGCTGCTGCAGTTCCACGGCGACGAGACGCCGGCGCAATGCGAGGCGCCAGGGCGCCCCTACCTGCGCGCCGCCCGCATGGCCGCGGGCTTCGATTTGCTAGACTTCGCGCAGCTGTTTCACAGTGCACAGGCCCTGCTGCTCGACGCCCATGTCGAGGCTTACGGCGGGGGCGGGAAGGTCTTCGATTGGTCACAGATTCCACCAAGCGTGCCCCTTCCGGTCGTTTTGTCTGGTGGGTTGAGTCCTGCCAACGTGACCGATGGGGTGCTCGGCGTCCGGCCCTGGGCCGTTGACGTGAGCTCCGGCGTGGAGATCGGCAAGGGCGTCAAGAGCGGCCCGCTGATGCGCCGGTTCTGCAAGGCGGTGCGCGAGGCGGACGACCGGCTCGCCAACTGAGCGCGGTGGCCGCCGCCGCCCAAGCAAGGAATTCCCCGTGTTGAACTACCACCAGCCCGACGCCCGCGGGCATTTCGGCCCTTACGGCGGCACCTTCGTCGCCGAAACGCTGATCCACGCCCTGCACGAAGTCGAGGCGAACTACGCCAAGGTCCGCCAGGACCCCGAGTTCATGGCCGAGTACCGGCACGAGCTAAGGCACTTCGTCGGCCGGCCGAGCCCGGTCTACCACGCCTCGCGGCTGTCGCGCGAGGTCGGCGGCGCGCAGATCCACCTCAAGCGCGAGGACCTCAACCACACCGGCGCGCACAAGATCAACAACACCATCGGCCAGGCGCTGCTGGCGCGGCGCATGGGCAAGCCGCGCGTCATCGCCGAGACCGGCGCCGGCCAGCACGGCGTGGCCACTGCCACCATCTGTGCGCGCTACGGCATGGAATGCGTGGTCTACATGGGCAGCGAGGACGTCAAGCGCCAGAGCCCCAACGTCTACCGCATGCACCTGCTCGGCGCGCGCGTCGTCCCGGTGGACAGCGGCAGCCGCACGCTCAAGGACGCGCTCAACGAGGCGCTGCGCGACTGGGTGACGAACGTCGAGAACACCTTCTACATCATCGGCACCGTGGCCGGCCCGCACCCGTATCCGATGATGGTGCGCGACTTCCAGCGTGTCATCGGCGACGAATGCCTGCTGCAGATGCCGCAGCAGATCGGCCGCGAGGGTGCGCAGCCCGACGCCGTGATCGCCTGCGTCGGCGGCGGCAGCAACGCGATGGGCATCTTCTATCCCTACATCCCGCATGAAGGCACGCGGCTGATCGGCGTCGAGGCCGCCGGGCTCGGGCTGCAAAGCGGCAAGCACGCGGCGTCGCTGTCGGCCGGCTCGCCCGGCGTGCTGCACGGCAACCGCACCTACCTGCTGCAGGACGCCAACGGCCAGATCACCGAGACGCATTCGATCTCGGCCGGGCTGGACTACCCGGGCGTCGGCCCCGAGCACGCGTACCTGAAGGACATCGGCCGAGCCGAATACGTGGCGGTGACCGACGACGAGGCGCTGGCCGCCTTCCACCGCCTGTGCCGCACCGAGGGCATCATCCCGGCGCTGGAGTCCAGCCATGCGGTGGCTTACGCGATGCGGCTCGCGGCGACGATGCGGCCCGACCAGCACCTGCTGGTGAACCTGTCGGGCCGTGGCGACAAGGACATCGGCACCGTGGCCGACCTGACGGCCGCCGAGTTCTACTGCCGGCCGTCGTGCCAGGGGCAGACGGTGAAGGGGGGCGACCCTCACCCCAGCCCTCTCCCGCAAGCGGGAGAGGGAGCGCATCCTTCTCCCGCTCCCCCGGCCACGGGGGAGAGGGCAGGGGTGAGGGGGATGCCGGCATGAGCCGCATCCCAGCCACCCTGGCCGCGCTCAAGGCGCAAGGCCGCACCGCCCTCATCCCCTACGTCACCGCCGGCGACCCCTATGCCGACGCCACGCCCGAGATCATGCAGGCGCTGGCCGACGGCGGCGCCGACATCATCGAGCTCGGCGTGCCGTTTTCCGACCCGATGGCCGACGGCCCGGTGATCCAGAAAGCCAGCGAACGCGCTCTGGCGCGCGGCATCGGCCTGCCGCAGGTGCTGGCCATGGTGCGCGACTTCCGCCGCGGCAACGCCGGCACGCCGGTGGTGCTGATGGGCTACGCCAACCCGATCGAACGCTACGACCAGCGTGAAGGCGAGGGCGCGTTCATCACCCACGCTGCCGAGGCCGGCGTCGACGGCGTGCTGGTGGTCGACTACCCGCCCGAGGAATGCGAGGCCTTCGCCGCGCGGCTGAAGGCGGCGGGGCTGGACCTCATCTTCCTGCTCGCGCCGACCTCCACCGAGCAGCGCATGCAGGAGGTCGGGCGCGTCGCCACCGGCTACGTCTACTACGTGTCGCTGAAGGGCGTCACCGGTGCCGGCCACCTGGACACGGCCGCGGTGGCGGCGATGGTGCCGCGCATCCGCGCCCACGTGAAGGTGCCGGTGGGCGTGGGCTTCGGCATCCGCGACGCCGCCACCGCGCGTGCCGTGGCGCAGGAGGCCGACGCGGTGGTGATCGGTTCGCGGCTGATCCAGATCCTGGAAACCGAGAAGCGCGACAATGCGGCCGCCGCGGCGCGCGGCTTCATGGCCGAGATCCGCGCCGCCCTCGATGCTTGAACCGCAGGAGTACGAACCATGAGCTGGTTGGAAAAGCTGCTGCCGCCGAAGATCCAGCCCACCGACCCGGCCGGGCGCCGCGCCGTGCCCGAGGGACTGTGGATCAAGTGCCCGGCGTGCGAGACGGTGCTCTACAAGACCGACCTGGAGCAGAACCTCAACGTCTGCCCCAAATGCGACCACCACCACCGCATCGGCGCGCGGGCGCGGCTCGACGCCTTCCTCGACCCCGAAGGCCGCTGGGAGATCGGCCAGGAGGTGCTGCCGGTCGATGCGCTCAGGTTCAAGGACAGCAAGAAGTACCCGGCGCGCCTGAAGGCCGCGCTGGAAGCCACCGGCGAGACCGACGCGCTGGTGGTGGTGGGCGGCGCGGTGATGAGCGTGCCGCTGGTGGCGGCCTGCTTCGAGTTCGAATTCATGGGCGGCTCGATGGGCTCGGTGGTCGGCGAGCGTTTCGTGCGCGGCGTCGAGGCCGCAATCGAACAGAAGGTGCCTTTCGTCAGCTTCACCGCCACCGGCGGCGCGCGCATGCAGGAAGGCCTGCTGAGCCTGCTGCAGATGGCCAAGACCAACGCCGCGCTGACACGCCTGGCGAAGGCCAGGCTGCCGTACATCAGTGTGCTCACCGACCCGACGATGGGCGGTGTCTCGGCCAGCTTCGCCTTCGTCGGCGACGTCGTGATCGCCGAGCCCAAGGCCCTGATCGGATTCGCCGGCCCGCGCGTGATCGAGAACACCGTGCGCGAGAAGCTGCCCGAAGGTTTCCAGCGCAGCGAATTCCTGCTCGGCACCGGGGCGCTGGACATGATCGCCGACCGCCGCCAGTTGCGGCCGCGCATCGCCAGCATGCTGGCCATGCTGCAGCGCCAAAGCGCCGACGCTGTCGCCTAGGATTGTGAGCCCCCTGGCTTGTCGCTTCGCGCCTTCGCCACCCCCCGAGGGGGCTCGGTCAGGCTTGGGACGG
Source organism: Rubrivivax sp. (assembly GCA_030680415.1). GTDB lineage: Bacteria > Pseudomonadota > Gammaproteobacteria > Burkholderiales > Burkholderiaceae_C > Rubrivivax. The sequence goes on along the minus strand of JAUXVE010000060.1, from coordinate 1,337 downwards.
CCCGGCGCCTGACACGTTCCTGCTGCGGCCACCGAGTCGGGGCCTGTGATGCTCGCCGTACGGGTGTACGGCTGCGCTTCTCGGCCCCGTCTCGGCGCCCTCGCGACGGAAATCGTTCAGGCGACGCACATCTGAACCTGTGTCCATGACCACCCCAACCACCCTGCCGGACTGGCTCGCGCACTGCGCGCGCCTGCACCCCAAGACCATGGACCTGTCGCTGGAGCGCACGGTCGAAGTGGCGCGGCGGCTCGGCATCACCTTCAAGGCACCGGTGATCACCGTCGCCGGCACCAACGGCAAGGGCTCGACCTGCGCCATGATCGAATCGATCGCGCGCCACGCCGGCTACCGCACGGGGCTGTACCAGAAGCCGGAGCTGGTGCACTTCGAGGAACGCTGCCGGCTCGGCGGCGAGCCGGTGGTCGCCGACGCGCTGGTGCCGCACTTCGCGGCCGTGGAGGCGGCGCGAGGCGACATCGCGCTGACGCAGTACGAATTCAGCACGCTGGCGATCGTGCGGCTGCTGTCGCTGGCCGCGCTGGACGTGGTGATCCTGGAAGTCGGGCTGGGCGGGCGCTTCGATTCGGTCAACGCCTTCGACACCGACTGCGCGGTGATCACGAGCATCGCGCTGGACCATATGGAATACCTCGGCAACGACCGCGAAGTCATCGGCCTGGAGAAGGCGCACATCATGCGGCCCGGCAAGCCGGCGATCGTGAGCGACCCGCTGCCGCCGGCCAGCGTGGTGGCCCACGGCCAGGCCATCGGCGCCGATCTGTGGCTGGCAGGCCGCGACTTCAAGCACGGCGGCGACCGCCAGCAGTGGGGCTGGAGCGGCAGACACGGACAGTTCACCCGGCGCTATCACGCGCTGTCCTACCCGGCGCTGCGCGGCGCCAACCAGTTGCTCAACGCGGCGGGCGCGATCGCGGCGCTGGAGTCCCTGCGCGAGCGGTTGCCCGTCACCGCGCAGGCGATCCGCAACGGGCTGGCGATGGTCGACCTGCCAGGCCGCTTCCAGATCGTTCCCGGCCAGCCGGCGCTGGTGCTCGACGTGGCGCACAACCCGCAGGCGGCGGCGGCGCTGGCACTGAACCTGGACGCGATGGGCTACTACCGGCGCACGCATGCCGTCTTCGGCGCCATGCGTGACAAGGACATCCCCGGACTGCTGTCAGCGATGGCGCCGCTGGTCGACGCCTGGCACTGTTGCGACCTGCCGACGCCGCGCGCGGCCACGGCGGCCGAGCTGGCCGCGCAGGTGCAGGCGGCGCTGGCCGGCCGCCGTGGCGCGCCGGTGCCCGTGCACACGCACGCCAGCCCCGCCGAGG
>JAUXVE010000012.1 GCA_030680415.1 Rubrivivax sp. | reverse complement strand
CGTGCGCCTGCTTTGCTGGCCGATGGCCACGGTGGCCAGCAGCGCCAGCAGGAACGCCGCGAGCAGGCGCCCGGTCATGGCCACTACTCCCCCAGCCCCATCTGGATGTAGCCGGTCGGACAGACGTCCGCGCAGATATGGCAGCCGATGCACTTCGAGTAGTCGGTCGTCACGTAGCGGCCGGTGGTTGCCTCGGTCTTCTTGACGCGGGACACCGCCGTCTGCGGGCAATACACCACACAGTTGTCGCACTCGAAGCACTGGCCGCAGCTCATGCAGCGCTTGGCTTCGGCGATGGCCTGCTTTTCGTCGAGCGGGTCGAGGCGCTCCTGGAAGTTGCCCAGGGCGGTGTCCTTGGAGAGCGTGATGACGTTGCGGATGTGGCGTGGCGTGTAGCTGAAGTGGCCGAGGAACAGCTCCTTGTGCGTGATGACATAGCGTTCGGAGCGGTTGTCGTAGTTGTGCACGGCGACGTTGGAGCTGTCGGTGCCGCACATCGGCTCGGTCGCCGGTTGCGGCGACTTGCCCTTTTCCATCAGCTTGCGTTCCATGTCCCAGTAGTGCACGTCGATCTTGGCGCGCTTGTCCTGCTCCAAGCCGTTGAGGAAGCGGTCGATGCCCTCGGCGGCGATCCAGCCATGGCCGATGGCTGTGGTGAGCAGATGCGGACGGATGACGTCGCCGCCGGTGAACACGCCCGGCTTGCCCTGCACCTGGTAATTCTTGTCGGCGGCGATGCTGCCCTTGCCGGAGTCGAATTCCTCGAGGCCGGTGAAGTCGACGGACTGGCCGATGGCCGAGACGATGAGGTCGGCCTCGATATCCCGCTCGGTGCCTTCGATCATCTTGAGCTCGAGCTTCGGGCCGACGAACTTGGCCTCGCACTGCGCCACGCGCAATGCGGTGGCGCGGCCGTCCTTGCCGCGCACCACGCCGACCGGTGCCCAGCCGCCGAGGATCTCGATGCCCTCTGCCTTGGCCTGCTCGATTTCGTGCTTGTTGGCCTGCATCTTGTCCACCGCGAAGACCGAGGTCAGCGTCACCTCGGCACCCTGGCGGGCGGAAATTTCTGCCACGTCATGGGCGGCACGGCCGCCGATGACGTTCTCGGCATAGTCGGTGGGCTTCGGGTTGTCGATGGCGCCAAGGCGGCGCGCCACCGTGGCGACGTCGATCGAGGTGTCGCCGCCGCCGACCACCACCACGCGCTTGCCGACGTGCTGCAGGCGGCCGTCGTTGAAGGCCTTCAGGAAGGCGGTGGCGGTGACGACGTTGGGCGCGTCGCTGCCTTCCACCGGCAGCGGGCGGCCGCTCTGCGCGCCCAGGCCCAGGAAGACAGCGTCGAAGTCGGCCTTGATCTGGTCGAGCGTGATGTCGGTGCCGATGCGGCAGTTCATGCGCGCGGCCACGCCGAGGTCGAGGATGCGCTGGATCTCGGCGTCGAGCACCGCGCGCGGCGTGCGAAAGCCGGGGATGCCGTAACGCATCATGCCGCCGAGCTCGGCGCGCTCGTCGAAGAGCGTCACCGCGTGGCCCTTCTTCGCCAGCTGGTAGGCGGCCGACAGGCCGGCCGGCCCGCCGCCGATGACGGCCACCGTCTTGCCCGTCTGCGTGCCGGGCTTGGGGAAGGCGAGCTGCTTCTCTATCGCCCACTCACCCAGGAAATGCTCGACGGAATTGATGCCGACGAAGTCCTCGACCTGGTTGCGGTTGCAGCCCGACTCGCACGGCGCCGGGCAGACGCGGCCCATCACCGACGGAAACGGGTTGGCCTCGGTCAGACGGCGCCAGGCGTATTCCTGCCAGGGCACGCCGGCGGGCGGCTTCTCGACGCCGCGCGCGATGTTGAGGTAGCCGCGGATGTCCTCGCCCGAAGGGCAACTGCCCTGGCACGGCGGCGTGCTCTGGATGTAGGTGGGGCACTTGTGCGTGTGGTCGGCGTCGAAGATCTCCTGCTGCCAGGCCAGCGGCTTGTCGTCGCCGTCCTTGTAACGGCGGAAGGTCAGCGGCTTGGCCGGCGCCTGTTCCAGATTGGTGGACATCTTGGTCTCCTTCGGGGTTCTCGGACGCAGCGCGTCACTTTTCGGCCAGGCGCACGATGCCCAAGGCCTTGAGCACGTACTTCTCGTAGATGGGCTCGGAATTGCCGGTTTTCATCTTGCGCATGAAGTACTTTTCGAACGCGATCTTGGCCAGGTGCACCCACTTGCCCTTCTTGAACCAGTTCACGTTGCGCGGCGGGATCTGCGGCAGCGCCACGAAAGCGGCGCCGGTGTCGCCCATGTCGGCCAGACAGATCGCGTTCCACGTCGCCTTGGTGTTGGGCGTGTTGCCCTTGAGCTCGTCGGCGATGTTGTGCACGATGGCCGAGACCATGGTCTCGATCATGTAGCCGGTCTTGGGCGCGCCGGTGGGCACCGGCGTCGCTTCCACCGGCGGAATGGCCACGCAGACGCCGGCCGAGAAGATGTTCTTGTAGGCCTTGCTGCGCTGAAACTCGTCGATCAGCACGAAGCCGCGCGGGTTGCACAGCCTGGGCACCGCGGCCACCGCGTCCACGCCTTTGAAGGCGGGCAGCATCATGGCCATCTTGAACGGCACCTCGTGCTCCTTGAGGACATTGCCGAGGTCGTCGAGCTGGGTGGCGAAGAGCTTGCCGGCCTCGACCTTGGTCGTCTTGGCGTTGGTGATCCACTTCATGTCGTGGCCGCGCATGTCGGACTCGAGCATCGACTTGCTGTCGCCCACGCCGCCCAGGCCCAGGTGGCCGATGTAGGGCTCGCTGGTGACGAAGGTGATCGGCACCTTGTTGCGGATCTTGCGCCTGCGCAGGTCGGTGTCGAGGATGAAGGCGAACTCGTAGGCCGGGCCGAAGCAGCTGGCCATCGGCATGGCGCCGATGACCACCGGGCCGGGGTCCTTGACGAAGTCCTGGTACTGCGCCCAGAAGGCCTCGGCGTGGTTCACGCTGCACACCGAATGGGTGTGGCCGCCGCCGCCCGACGATGCAGGCCCGGCCCCCGGCACTTCGTCGAAGCTGAGCTTGGCGCCGGTGGCGATGACGAGGTAGTCGTAGGCCAGCACTTCTTCGCCGGGCTGGCCGCCTTCGAGCACGAGCTTGCTGTTGTCGGCGTCGATCTGTGTCACTGCCTTGGCGACGAAGGCGATGCCCTTACGTTCCAGCAGCGGCGCCACCTGCAGGATCACCTCCTCGCGCTTGCGCCAGCCCACCGCGACCCAGGGGTTGGACGGCACGAACTGGAAGTAGTCCACCGCGTTGACGACGGTGACCTTGTGTTCCTTGCCGAGCGTTGCGCGCGCCTCGTAGGCGGCGGGCATGCCGCCGAGGCCGGCGCCCATGATGACGATGTGGGCCATGGTCAGTCTCCAGTTGTGGGTGCCGTCGAAGTCAGCCGGCGCCGGGCCGTTCCCAAGCCGGCTGAGCGCCCCTCGGGGGCCGCGAACGAAGTGAGCTGGGGGCCGTCATGACTGCTCGCCGAGCCGGATCGCCGTGCTCACCAGCTGGTGCACGCCGCCGACCATGCTCATGTCGAAACCGTACGCGGGCAGCACCTTGGAGAACTGCGCCTTGCAGATGGCGCAGATGGTGGCCATGAAATTGACGCCGTGCCGGTCGACCACGGTCTTCAGCGCTTCCATGCGCGGCAGCGCGCCCTTGACCCGGATCTCCATCAGGTCGTCGGTGAGCAGGCCGCCGCCGCCGCCACAGCAGAAGGTGGCTTCGTGCGTGGTGCCGGGGGCCATGTCGTGGTAGTGGTTCGCCACCGCCTTGATGATCTCGCGCGGGATCACGAACTGGCCGCCGGGCATACTGCCCATGCGCGAGGCGCGCGCGACGTTGCACGAGTCGTGGAAGGTGATGATGCGGCCGTCGTTTTTTTCCTTGTCGAACTTCAGCGCGCCGCGCTGGATCAGGTCGTAGGTGAACTCGCAGATGTGCTGCGGCACCGGGTAGCGCGGGTCGAGCCAGTCGAAAGGCCCCATCAGCGTGTTCCAGAAGCTGTAGGCCACGCGCCAGGCGTGCCCGCATTCGCCGACCACGATGCGCTTCACACCCAGCTCCTGCGCCGCTTCCTTGACGCGCAGCGAGATGTTGCGCATCTGCTCGTAGTTGCCGATGAAGAGGCCGAAGTTGCCGGCTTCGCTGGCCTTGGTGGACAGCGTCCACTTGATGCCGGCGGCGTGGAAGACCTTGGCGTAGCCGATCAGGCTCTCGACGTGCGGCTCGCTGAAGAAGTCGGCCGACGGCGTCACCAGCAGCACTTCGGCACCCTCTTCGTCGAGCGGGAAGCGCACGTCCAGGCCGGTCTCTTCCTTGGTGTCTTCTTCCAGCCCGAGCAGCGTGTCTTCCAGTGCCGGCCCGGGGATGCCCAGGTTGTTGCCGATGCGGTGCACCTTGCCGATGATCTCGTTGGCGTACTTCTGGCCCAGGCCGATCGAGTCCATGATCTCGCGCGCGGCCATCGTGACCTCGGCGGTGTCGATGCCGTAGGGGCAGAAGACGCTGCAGCGGCGGCACTCGGAGCACTGGTTGTAGTAGCTCCACCAGCCGTCGAGGACTTCCTTCGTCATGTCCACCGCGCCGACCAGCTTGGGGAAATGCTTGCCGGCGAAGGTGAAATAGCGGCGGTAGACGGCGCGCATCAGGTCCTGGCGCGCCACCGGCATGTTCTTGGGGTCGCCGGTGCCCAGGAAGTAGTGGCACTTGTCGGAACAGGCGCCGCAGTGCACGCAGGCGTCCATGTAGACGCGCAGCGAGCGGTACTTGTCGAGCAGCTCGCCCATCTTGGCCACGGCGCGCTGCTCCCAGCCTTCGGTCAGCTCGCCGGGGAAACCGACCGCAGCCTGGATCGCCGGCGAGGCGACGTAGGGCTTGAGGTGCGACGTCGCCCCCACGGCCACCAGCGGGATCACCGGGTAGGGCTTGAGCTTGGGTGTTTCGAAGGCGGCGGTGGCCACGGCGTGCGTCCCGGGTTACTTCTTTTCGAGCGCGGCGGCCCACGCCGACACATGCCGCGCTTCGCGCGAGGTGTCGGCCTGGTTGCGCGTGGGGCTGAAGAACAGGCCCGGGGCGTGCAGCAGCTTGCTGATCGGGAAGATGATCATCAGCAGCGCCACCAGCGTCAGGTGCAGCAGCAGCAATGGGTCGGCGGGCAGCGGCTGGATATCGAAGCGCATCAGCCCCAGCATGAAGGCCTTGACGGACACGATGTCGGTGGGGCGCACGAAGCGCATGCCCAGGCCGCTGAGGCCGATGGCGATCAACAGCGCCAGGTGCAGGTGGTCCGACGGGGTGGAGATATAGCGCACGCGGTCGACGAGGAAGCGGCGTGCCCACAGGCCCGCCAGCCCCGCCACCATCGCGAAGCCGGCATAGGTGCCAAAGGGCTGCACGAAGACGATCACGTCCCACACCGGTTGCTGGAAATAGCGCACGTGGCGCAGCAGCACCAGCAGCAGCGCGGCGTGGAACAGCCAGCCGAAGACCCAGGTCCACTTGCTGGCCTTGAACAGGCTCTCGAAGAACACCACCTCGCGCGTCAGCCGCAGCGCGACGCCGCCCGTGGTGGTGGGCGCCGGCGTGGTGGGGATCTTCAGCGGCGCGGGCGTGAGCGTGTAGCTGCGGATCTTCAGCGCCACGCCCACGACCAGGATCGCGGTGGCGGCATAGAAGAGCACGGCGTAGGCGATCGACAGCGCGGTCATTTCAGGTCAGAGTGCGGTTGCTGAAGTGGTCGAGATGCCGTCGCGAGCGCGTCGAGCTTGCGGCGAGAAGCGCAGCCGTACACCCGTACGGCGAGCATCACAGCCGCAAGATCGGCGGGCGCAGCAGGCAGATCGACCGCTTCAAACGCAGCCGGTCGGCTTCGGCAGACCTGCGATCTTGCAGGCCTGCTTGGCCGGGCCGTAGGGGAACAGTTCGTACAGGTACTTGCTGTTGCCCTTGTCCGGGCCGAGCTGCTTGCCGATGGCCTTGGTGAGCACCCGCACCGCGGGGGCGATCTGGTACTCGTTGTAGTAGTCGCGCAGGAAGTTCACGACTTCCCAGTGGCTGGGCGTCATCTCGACGTTTTCGGTCTGCGCGATGGCCTTGCCGATGTCCTCGTTCCAGTCGGCGAGGTTGACCAGATAGCCTTCTTCGTCGGTCTCGTAGGTGGTGCCGTTGACTTCGATGCCCATGTCTTTGTCTCCTTGGGGAATGGCGGCCTGGCCTTACAGCCAGGATTGGTTGTTCGGGTGTTCGGCGACGAGGTCGACGAAGCCGGCGTAGTCGACGGCGGTGACGCCGTCGACGAGCTTGCCGGCCATGCCGCGCGCCTCGACGTCGGGCTGCAGCGCGTAGACCTTGATCTGTTTCATCGCCTGCGCGATGCCGGAACTCGCCGCGCCGCCCTGGGTGGCGGCGTAGACGCCGTCCTCGATCAGCAGCAGCGCCGACCCGGCCTGGGCCAGGCGCAGGCAACTTTGCAGCGAGTTCGTCTGCGTGTGGGACTTGTTGACGATGTGCAGCATCGGTTCGTTCTCGTCAGAAGGACAGGACCACGTCCTGCTCGGCCATCAGGTCGGCCATCTCTGTGCTTCCGAGCACCTCGACATCGACCAGCAGGTCGTCCTCGGTCAGGCCGCGCGCTGCCATCGATTCGCGCTCGACGTACAGCTTCTCGACGTCGTAGCCGTCCAGCGCGCGGTAGGTCTTGGAGTGGTTCTTGATGCCTATGGCCTTGCTGTCCTGCCCCTTGACCAGTTCGTAGACCCCGTCGTCCACGAAGACCAGGCTCACGTCCTGGTCGAAGGTGGCGGCGATCAGCACCACCTCCAGGCTTTCCAGCGCGTAGATCGTGCCGAAGGGCGCCTTGCGGTTGACGAACATGAATTTCTTGACGGCAGCCATGTCAGTCCCCGAAGGTCACGAAACGGTCGGCCTTGATGCCGCTGTCGACCAGCTGGCCCAGGCCCGAGATGCGGAAGCCGGGCGCCAGCACCTCGTCCTTGATGCCGCGGCGCAGCGCGGCGGCCACGCACACCACGAGGTCGACGTCGTGCTCGGCCTTCAGCGCCGACCAGCGGTTGACGACGTGGCGGTCGTCCTGCGGCGGCTCGGTGAGCCGGGTCGCGTTGTAGACACCGTCGTGATAGAAGAAGACCCGCTGCACCTCGTGCCCCTTGGCCAGGGCGGCGACGGCGAACTGGTACGCCGTGTCGCTGGCTTGGTGCGTGTACGGGCCTTCGCTGACGAGCAGACCGAACTTCATTTCAGAATCGGATGTGGGTGGACGCGTTCAGGCTGGCCCGCGAGCCGCGCCAGTCGTCGATCAGGTACTTGGTGAAGGGCAGGTCGCACTTCTCGAAGAAACGCGGCCAGCCGATGCGCTCGACCCAGTCCGACACCCGCTCCCACGAACGCGCGTCTTCCTTGTAGGTGTAGAGGATCTTCTTCACCATCGCCGACACTTCGGGCCAGCGCGGTGGGTTGTTCGGAATGCCGGAAGCCACCATCTTCATGAAGACGGGCTTGCCGCGGGCGTTCGAGTTCTTGCCGCCGACCCAAATCGCCAGCTTGGTGTGCTCGGGGTCGTTGATCTGCATCGGCGGGCACGGCGGGTAGCAGGCGCCGCAGCACATGCACTTCTTTTCGTCGATCTCGAGCGATGGCTTGCCGTTGACCAGCGCCGGCCGGATCGCCGCGACCGGGCAGCGGGCCACCACCGCCGGACGCTCGCAGACATTGGCCACCAGGTCGTGGTTGATCTTCGGCGGCTTGGTGTGTTGCACGATGATCGCGATGTCGGCCTGGCCGCCGCAGTTGATCTCGCAGCAGCTGGTGGACAGGTGCACGCGGTTGGGCATGTCCTCGCGGATGAACTCGGTGTAGAGGTCGTCCATCAGCGCCTTCACCGCGCCCGACGCGTCGGTGCCCGGGATGTCGCAGTGCAGCCAGCCCTGGGTGTGCGCGATCATCGACACCGAGTTGCCGGTGCCGCCGACCGGGAAGCCGCTCTCGGAGAGCGCGCTGATGAGCGGCGCGACCTTGTTCTCGTCGGCGACCATGAACTCGATGTTCGAGCGGATGGTGAAACGCACATGCCCGTCGGCATAGGTGTCGGCGATGTCGCACAGCTTGCGGATCGTGTAGACGTCCATCTGGCGCTGCGTGCCGGCGCGTACCGTCCAGACCTCTTCGCCGCTGTGCGAGACGTGGTGCAGCACACCGGGCCGCGGCCGGTCGTGCCATTTCCAGTTGCCGTAGTTCTTCAGCAGCGTCGGGTGCAGGTAGGGCTTGTTGTCGGGGACGCCGCTCTCGATGGGGGTGCGCATGGCCATGGTCGTATTCCCTCGTTCAGGCAGCAGCCTTCTTGGCGTTGATGCGGGCGACTTCGTCGTCCCAGCCGCCGGTGTTCACATAGGGATTGGTGCGCGGCGTGGCCACCATGTTGGCGTCGATCTCGACGCCTATGCCCTCGAGGAAGTTGACGAGACCGATGCGTTCGATCATTTCGCCGGTGCGTTCGTGCTCGAGCGCGTTCTCGGCGAAGAAGTCGATCACCTTCTGACCGAGGTCGACCAGCGCCTCGAAGTCCTCGTCGGTCTTCAGCGGCATGAAGGGCACGACGACGGTGCCCATCAGGTCGCCGATCTTGAGCGTGCGCTTGCCGCCGATCAGGATCGTGGCGCCGGTGTCGGTGCCGTGCGCCAGCGCGCCGGTCATGACGTTGATGCAGTGCATGCAGCGCACGCAGTTGCTGTTGTCGATCTCGAGGGCGTGGGTGTCGCTGACCTTGACGCTGGTGATCGTGTCGCCGCCCTTGACCGCGTTCTTGGGGTCGTTGATCTCGCGCAGCATGATGGTCTTGGTCGGGCAGCGCGTGATGACGTCGTTGACGAGTTCGTTCATGCCGTGCTTGGCGAACCACTTGCGTGCCAGCGCCTCGTCGGTGCGCATGTTGTCGCGCCAGGTGCCGATGACGGCCATGTCCGAGCGCTGGATCGAGTTCATGCAGTCGTTGGCGCAGCCGCTGAACTTGAACTTGAACTTGTACGGCAGGGCGGGGCGGTGGATGTCGTCGAGGAAGGTGTTGATGACCTGCCGGTGCGCACGCGCCTCGTCGTAGCAGCTCTGCTCGCAGCGCGCGGCGCCGACGCAGCTCATCGAGGTGCGCACCGCGGGGCCGGCGCCGCCGAGGTCGAAGCCGAGTTCGTTGAGCTCGTCGAAGGCGTCCTGCACCTTGTCGGTCTTGGCACCCTGGAACATGATGTCGCCCGACTGGCCGTGGAAGGCGATCAGGCCCGAGCCGTGGCGCTCCCAGATGTCGGCCATCTTGCGCAGCACGTCGGTGGTGTAGTGCATGCCGGCGGGCGGCTGCACGCGCAGCGTGTGGAACTCGGCCGCGTCGGGGAACACCGGCGCACCCTTCTCGTCCTTGAGCTCGGTGAAGCGCGGGATGACACCGCCGCCGTAGCCGAACACACCCACTGTGCCGCCCTTCCAGTAGCCTTTCTTCGTGCGGTAGGACGTCTCCAGCTGACCCATCAGGTCGACCATGTAGTCCTTGTCCTTGGCCAGGCGCTTGAGCCCGGTGACGAAGCTGGGCCAGGGGCCGGACTCGAGCTGGTCGAGCGTCGGCGTGTCGTGCGGTTTTTTGGCCATGCGTCTTGTCTCCGTCGGTCTGGTTCGGCAGGGCCGATAGTGGCCCCGGCACGAAAGTGCGAGTGGGGCGAATCGTCGCCGTGCGCCGCCCGGTCCGCTATCACCCTCGTTGGGTAGCGAAGATAGACCGTTACGGGGGTGGCGCCACTACCCGGATGGGTTATCCGGCGCTCACCCGTACCGGGTATGGACGGCGGCGAGGTGCGGCGCGCTCAATGCCCCCTTTCACCGACCCTCCATGACCCGCCTGACTTCCCTGGCCAAGCTGCGCGCGCCCCTGGGCGCGCAAGAGATCGAATTGCAGCAGATCGACTTCGACGGCGGCGGCATGAGCCTGCTGCGCACGCGCATCCGCGAGGGCAGCCGCTTCACGATCTTCGACATCGACCCGGTGACGGCGCTGCAGTGGGGCGAGGCGCTCGTGCAATGGGCGCAGGCGCAGCCGCAGCCGCAGCCGCGCGAGTGAGCGCCGTGTCCGACGCTGCCGCCGCACGCATGATCGACATCGCCTACGCGGTCGCGGGCGCTGCGCTGCCCCGCGACCACCGGCGCGAACTGGCCACGGCGATCGAACGCGTCTGGCCGGGTTGGGCCGACATCGAGGGCGCAGGCGTGCACCGGCTCAATGTGTCGGCCGGCGGCGGGCCGCTGGCGCTGCTGTCGAACCGCACCCGGCTGATGCTGCGCCTACCTCGTGAGCGGGTCGCCCAAGCGGCGGCGCTCGAGGGCTCCGAACTGCAGCTCGGGCCCTGCACGCTGCGTGTCGGGGCGCCGCAGCCGCGCGAGCTGCGCCCCTATGGCACCCTGTACGCCCATCTGGTGGCGGCCGACGACGCCGACGAGGCGGTCTTCCTGCAGGCCGTGGCGGCCGAGTTGTCGGCGCTGGGCGTGTCGGGGCGGCCGATCTGCGGCCGACGGCAGCTGGTCGAGGCGGGCGAGCTGCAGGGCTACAGCCTGATGCTCGACGGCCTTTCACCCGCCGGCGCGCTGCGCGTGCTGGAAGCCGGCGTCGGCCGCCATCGGCGCTGGGGCTGCGGCATCTTCGTGCCGCACAAGTCGGCCGTGGCGGTGGGCGTCTGAGTCGATCAACCCTCAAGCAACCCGAAGGAGACAGCAACGATGGGCCATGTCGTCAACGGCACCGAACTCGACACCGACGAACAGGGCTACCTGCTGGAGCCCGACTACAGCGACGACGCGGTGCGCGTGATCGCCGCCGCCGAGGGCATCACGCTCGGCGACGACCACTGGAAGGTGGTCCAGTACCTGCGCGACGAATATCGCGAACACGGCCACACGCCCAATTTCCGCAACATGCTCAAGGGCATGGCCGAGATCGTCCCGGGCTGCGACAGCAAGGCGCTGTACGACCTGTTCCCGCTCGGCCCGGCCAAGCAGGGTGCCAAGGTCGCCGGCCTGCCGCAGCCCTTGGGCAAAGGTGGTTACTGATGACCACGGCTCGATGAACAAATGCGGATCGATGCGGATGTGGCGGGCCGAGCGCCGGGCCGCTCCCAAGCCGGCCCGCACCCCCGCGGGGGGGCGGCCGGCGTACCCGACGGCCGGGGGGCGGTCATGAGTACGCCCGCGATGCGCATCAAGAGCCACTGGTTCAGGCCCGGTGCGGACAAGGGCCCGGCCGAGAACGCCAGCGCGATGGCCTTCATCGTCTGGCGCGTGGCGCAGAACATGCTCAAGCGCATGCGCGGCGCGCAATTCGACATCGACGCCGGGCGACCCTACTTCGCCTTCATGCGCGAGGTGCTGGTGTTCCTGGTCGCCGTCACCGACCGCATCGCCCATGCCCGGCTGGACGCCGCGGCGCGAACCGAATTCACGGTGGCGCTGGTGCGCCACCTGGCGCGCACGCTGCAGGAGAACGAGGACGACCTGCTGGGCCCCGCGTCGGCCGGCGCGCCGAGCCCTGCCGACACCTTCATCGACATGGTCAACGAGGTCACGCAGCACTATGCCGAATTCGGCGCCGACCCCAAGGCGCCCGACGATGGCGGCGCCTTCGACCCCGATTTCGCCTTCGTGCGCTACCTCGGCAGCCGGCTCGAACCGACGCTGCCCGAGAAAGACCGCCGCTGGGTCATCGAGCAGGTGATGGCGGCCGAGGCGCCTGAGGCGGTGGCTGTCGTGCAGCGCTCGATGCGCGACCTGTTCGACGCTGCGCCGCGGCGTGCGCGGCGCTCCACCCTGAGCGGCGAGTAAGCGCATGGACACCGTGCTTGCCTCACCCGCCGTGGCCCGCCAGGCCGGCCCGTTCAACCTCGACGACGACGCCAGCTACCAGCGCTGGCGGGCCTGGAAGCTGGCGCAGCGGCCAGCCAGTGTCGAGGCCCTGACGGTGGACGTGAGCGACCCGCGTGCGCTCGGCGCTGCCGAGCGTACGGCGCTGCTTGACCGCATCCAGCGCGCCAACATGGCCCTGTACCGGTCCCCCGTGGTCGCCGAGGACAAGGAGCTGCCGCGCGCCCTGGGCGCCCAGCTCGGCCTGCACCGTCTCGACACCAACTGGCTGGCCGACGAGGACGGCATTTCGCAGATCACGGTGTCGGCGCACAGCGATGGCCGCGGCGGCTTCATCCCGTACACCGACCGCCCGATCCGCTGGCACACCGACGGCTACTACCACCCGGCCGGGCGCCGCATCCGCGGCATGATCCTGCATTGCGTGCGGCCGGCGATGAGTGGCGGCAGCAGCGGCCTGCTCGACCACGAACTCGCCTACCTCCTGCTGCGCGACGCCTCGCCCGGCCATGTGCGGGCGCTGATGCAGCCCGACGCGATGACGATCCCGGCGCGCGCCGACGACGACGGCGTAGCGCGGCCGGCACAGTCCGGCCCGGTGTTCGTCGTCGACGACGACGGCAGCCTGCACATGCGCTACACCGCGCGCACGCGCAGCATCGAATGGAAGGCCGACGCCGCCACCCGTGGCGCGGTGGCCGCGCTGGAGGCGCTGCTGGCCGGCGACACGCCGTGGATCCTGCGCACCCGGCTCGAGCCCGGCATGGGGCTGGTCGGCCACAACGTGCTGCACGAGCGCAGCGGGTTCAGCGACGACCCCGGGCAGCCGCGCCTGCTGTACCGCGCCCGCTTCCTGGACCGGGTGGCACTGCCCCTGGATTGCCCATGGCGATGACTCTGGATTGCGCATGGCGATAACTTGGGATTGCGCATGGCGCAATGGGTAACCGTCTGGCGCGCCGCGCAGCTGGTCGGCGTGCCGCGAGGCGTGCTGCAGCAGCGCGTGCGTTCGGGCGAGATCGAGCTCGCCGACGGCCTGGTCTCCACCGAGGCCCTGCTCAGGCTGTACCCGCAGACGGAACTGGAAGCGTCGGGCATGTTCGAGCGCGTGGCGCAGATCCGCGAAGAGGCCTTCGGCCGCCGCGTGCGCGAGCGCCTGCTGCCCAGCCAGGAGGTGCTGGCGCAGCGGCTGTTCCGCCAGAGCCAGGAACTGGCCGACGTGCAGCGCCACCTGCAGCGTTACCACGCGCTGGTGATCGCCCTGCGCGAGCACCTGCGCCATCTCAGCGCCGAAGCGGGCGGCACGGATCCCCGGCTGCTCGCACTGCAACGCCAGCTGAACGACGGGTTGGCGCGGGCGCTGGCCACTGAACCGGTCGATGTGTTGGACGTGATGGACGACATGCTCAAGGTGGTTTCGGCGCAGGTCACGCTGCGCCCGAGCGGGCACCAGTTCGCCGTGGAAGGGCGCAACACGCTGCTGCAGGCCGGCATGCGCGCCGGCCTCAAGCTCAATTACGGCTGCGGCAACGGCACCTGCGGCATGTGCAAGGTGCGCGTGACGTCCGGCCAGGTGGTGCGCACGATGCCCACCGACTACGCGCTGTCCGAGAACGAGCGCGCGCAGGGCTACGTGCTGGCCTGCGCACACACGGCAGCCAGCAGCGAGATCACGCTGGAGACGCTGGAAGCCGCCGGCCCGGCCGACATCCCGCAGCAGCAGCTCGTGACCACCGTGCGCGCGCTGCGCCCGCTGGCGACCGACACCCTGCTGCTGCACCTGCAGACGCCGCGCAGCAATCGCCTGCGTTTCCTGGCCGGGCAGTGGGTCACGCTCGGCTTGGCCGAAGGCGAGGACGTGCACGCCCAGTACTCGATCGCGAGCTGTCCCTGCGATGACCGCAACCTGCTTTTCTACGTCCCGCGCGACACCGCCGACCCGTTGGCGGCGCGCCTGTTCGGCGGCGGCCTGAAGCCCGGCGCCGCCGTCACCGTGTGGGGCCCGGGCGGCGACTTCGTGCTCACCGAAGACGCGCACCCGCTCGTCTTTGCCGCCTGCGACACCGGTTTCGCGCCGGTGCAGAGCCTGATCGAGCACGCCTTGTCGGTCGACGCTGCGCCGTCGATTTCGCTGTTCTGGCTGGCCACGCGGCCCGACGGGCACTTCATGGCCAACCAGTGCCGCGCCTGGTCTGAAGCGCTCGATCCCTTCGAGTACACGCTGTCCACCCATGCCGAGGCGGCCACCGGCGCCAGCCAGATGGCCGCGGCGATGCGCGCCGACCTGTTCGACATCGATTGCGTGTTCTACATGGCCGGTCCGGCGGCCTTCGTCGACACGCTGCGCGCCGAGCTGGCCGCAGCCGGCGTGCCGGCATCGCAGATGCACACGGAGGTGATCGAGTGAGTTGTTCCTGCCAGAGCGCCGCGGCGCTGCCCGAAGCCGTGGACGAGGCGGACGGCGGCGGCGCGTGCAGCGGCGCCGAGTCATTTGCGCTGCGTGTGCTCGGCGACGAGATGGCGCCCGAGTTCAAGGCCGGCGAGATCATCATCATCGAGCCCGACGGCGCGCTCAAGGACGGCTCCTTCGTGCTTGCCCAACTGGGTGGCGAGTGGATCTTCCGCCAGCTGCGCCGGCGCGGCGACGGTTGGGCCCTGCTTGCCCTCAACCCGGCGCGCGCCGACCTTGCCGAGCTGCCGCTGCCCGACCTGGCAGCGGTGCGCGGCGTCATCATCCAGAAGGCGGTGCCCGGGCGGCGCCGGCTGAGCAAGTTCTACATCTGAAGCAGCCCATGCCCTACTACGTCTTTGCCGTCGAACCGCTGGGGCTGCTGCGCAAGCTGGCCGAATTCGAGACCTTCAAGGACGCCTCGGCGCAGGCCAAGGCGCTGCGCTCGGCGCAGCCGGCGGACGCGCCGGTGCGCGTCAAGGTCATGTTCGCCGACAACCAGCTCACCGCCGAGGACCTGCTGAGCCAGGTGCGCCAGGCCGGTCCCAGCGGCGAAGAGTGAGCCCGCGGCGCCGTGGACGAAACACTGCCGGCGGGGGCGCTGTGCTGCGACAGCGACCAGGCCTGTGTCTTCGCCAAGGCGCTGTTGTCGCACACCGCCGGCTGTGAACTGGCGCAGCGCCGCAGCATCGCCGAGCGGGTGCTGGTGGAATGCCCGTCGCCGGTGGCGCGCACCAATTGCGGCACGCTGGCCGCGCTGCTGCACGAACGCGCGCGCTTCGCGCTGCGCCTGCCGCCGCCCGGCCGGCCGCTGATCCACATGCAGGTGCTGCGCCTGCAGTGTGGGGGCCTCACCGCGCTGCAGCAGGTGCTGGGCTGCGCCGAGCGCGACGTGCACCGCATGGTCGGCACCGCGCATGAACGCCATGGCAGCCTGACCGAGCTGCCTTGGGCGCCGCTGGTCGACGCGCTGGCCGCATGGCAGCCGCCCAAACGCGGCCGGGCGCGCAGATGAGCGGCGACGCGCCCCGCCAAGGCTTGCTCCGGGGTCGGACGTGACCGGCGACGTGCCGCCCGGCTTGGCCGAGGCGGTGCAGACCAACTGCCACATCGCCGATGCGCGCCACGCCGCCGACATGACGCTGTGCATCTATCTGCTGCAGATGCGCGAGTTCCATCGCTGGGAGCGCGGCCTGCCTTTCGGTGCCGCGCTGGCGCGCGAGGGGGTGGGCGCCTGGATCGCCGCGCGCGAAGCGCTGTGGTCGGCGCTCGAAGACCAGCCCTTCATGCCGCTGCCTTGCGGACCGGCCGGTGCCCTGGACCCCTTCGACGTCGACGCCGTCAACGCCTGCCTGCGCCCGGTGGGTCTGCTCTACGGTGCCGGTCTCGTGGGCGTCGGGCGGCCGGTGTTCTTCCTGGCCGAGCAGCATGAGCAGACCGTGCGCGAGGGGCTCCAGGTCTTGACCGCCGGGCGCGAACTGGCGCGCGGCCTGCTTGCGCCGCCGGCGGCGCTGGGCCGCGCCGGCGGCGAGCCGGCAATCGTGCTGCGGCGCGAATCCCTCGCGCGCTGGTGCTGGGAGAAGTTCGAGGCCTATTCGCTGCGCCGACCCGAAGGCAGCGCCTTCCATGCCGCCGTGCAGGCCTACGGGCTGGACC
The DNA here is from genome assembly GCA_030680415.1 of Rubrivivax sp. Taxonomy (GTDB): domain Bacteria; phylum Pseudomonadota; class Gammaproteobacteria; order Burkholderiales; family Burkholderiaceae_C; genus Rubrivivax. The sequence goes on along the minus strand of JAUXVE010000012.1, from coordinate 15,054 downwards.
GCGACTTCGAGGCCGCATTGCCGCGCTGGCTCGACGAGCAGAGTGAAGTGCTCGTGCTGCACGAGCTCGGTGAGTACCGCGCCGGCCGCTGGCTGGACCCGGGATGGGCGGCGATGCGGCTGGCCTTGCCCACGCGCCGTGCCGACCTCTACGCCCGCGCAGCGCGCGACCACCTGGCCGACCTCGGCGTCACCCTGCCGGCGCTGCTGGAGCGCCAGGCCGATGCATCGATCCATGTCTGGTTCGCCAACTACGACGGCGTGCGCGAGCTGCTGTTCCCGTCGCTCGCGGGTGCCTACGCGCAGTGGCGGCTGGGCGACGACGGCTCGGCGTTACGGCGTGCCATCGCGGGCGGGTACGCGCATTTCAGCCAGTTGGCGCAACGGACGCTGGACCGTCATGCACGCGACGGCGCAGCGGCCGTCGAGCGCCTGCTCACGTCCGCCGAGGCGGTCTATCCCGGCTGAGCGTCCTTCGACGCGGCGGCATTCGCTCCCTCTCCCGCTAGCGGGAGAGGGTTGGGGTGAGGGTCCCCACGGGCAAGGTAGGCGCTGCGCCTCCCTCACCCCAGCCCTACCCAGGAACCTGTGCCGATGAGAACTGAATGGCCCCCTCTCCCGCCTGGGCGGGAGAGGGTTGGGGTGAGGGTGGGAGGGGCACGCGTGACCCACACCCCAACCCTCTCCCACAAGTGGGGGAGGGGGCCATACCCGCGGGTACTGGTCACAAGCCCGCGCCGCCAAGCGGCGCACGGGTCTCTCCCGGAGGGAGAGGGGGCAAGGCATCAGGTGCGCGCGGTCTCAGTTGGGAACGGGCCGGCGCAGCGTCATGGCGCCGCGGATGTCGCCGACCGCGTAGCCGGTGGCGCGGTCGTCGGGATAGAGCGCCTTCAAACGAGCCGCCACGGCCGGGCTCAGCTTGTCGGCCGCGCCGTGGCACTGCGTGCACAGCGGAAGCGTCGGCAGCGCACGCATGTAGCGCTGCACGGGCTGGCCGTTTTCCTGCGTGATTTCGGCGCGTTCCAGCGTCGCCGCGGACTCCTTGGCAGCGGCGCGGCGATCGAAGTCCTCGAGCGCGGCACGCTCCCAGGCATCGGGCACGGCCTTTGGGTTGCGGTTGCGCAGGCTGACGCGGCGCACCGTCCAGCCGGTCTGTTCCGATGCGGCGCGGGCCAGGGCCGGCGCCTGCTCGCGGCACACCGCGATGGCGCCTTCCGGGCCGCCGCGGGCGATCTCTTCCTGCAACACGGCCAGCAGCTTGGGCGGCACCGCGGTCGACACCGCGCGCGCCTGCGGCACCCAAGCCATGTCGGCCGGCGTCGTGGCTGCGCAACCGGCGAGCATCGTCGCCATCGCAGCTGCAATCGTCAGTGGTGTTTTCATCATTCCTGCTCCATCTTCCACAGCAGGTACTTCAGCGTCGCCACCGACCCGGCCATGATGCCGGCCACGGCAATGAACGACCCCATGGCCAGTGTCGACAGGCCAGACAGCCCCTGGCCGATCGTGCAGCCCAGCGCGGTAACGCCGCCGAAGCCCATCAGCATGGCGCCGACGAGCTGGTTGCGCAGGTCGGCCATCGACGCGAAACCCTCCCAGCGGAAGGTGCGCGTGGCCAGCGCATAGGCCGCCGAGCCTGCGATCACGCCCAGCACGCTGGCGATGCCGAAGGTGACGTGCAGCGACTTGTCGGTCCACAACATGAGCAATTCGAGCGAGAAGGCCAGCGGGGCCACGAAGCTCAGCGATTCGAGCGTGCGCGTATTGGTGGCGAAGTAGACGGTCTCCAGCGTGTCGGGGTTCTCGCCATATCCGAGGTGGCCGGTGACGTACCAGCCCGCCGCGACGAGCACGCCGAGCACCAGGGCGCCGGTGATCTGCACTGCGTTGCCGCGGAAGCGCTTGTCCTTGAACACGAAGACGAGCAGGCCCAGCACGCACACGGCCGACATCGCCAGCAAGGCGGCCTTGGCGTCCATGCCGGTGGCCTTGGCCAGCGCCGTGGCCAGGCCCTGGTCGGGCCAGCCGCGTTCACCCAGGTTGACGTTCACCGGGTCGAGAACGCTCGCGCGCCACTGCCCGAACAGGCCCTTGAGCGTCATGTACGAGGCGATGCCGGTGAAAACCAGCACCACCAGCGAGCGCACGCTGCCGCCGCCCAGGCGCACGAGGTTCTTGTTGGCGCAGCCGCCGGCCAGCGTCATGCCGACGCCGAAGATCAGGCCGCCGACGGCCAGCGACAACCACGGCAGCAGCGGCCGCTGCGGCACCGACTTCGCGAGGTCCACCTGGCCGGTGTAGGCGAGCAGGCTGGTGCCGACGATGGCCACCGCGATGGCCAGCAGCCACATGCGCATGCGGCCCCAGTGCCCCATGTTCACGATGTCGGACAGCGCGCCCATGGTGCAGAAGTTGGCCTTCGCCGCGACGAGCCCGAAGACGAAGGCGAGCACGAAGCCGCCACCCACCACGAGTGCGCCGATAGCGGCCGCCGATGCTTCCATGGGTCTCCTCAGTTGCGCGCCGGGTCGCGCTGCGTGGCCGCCGGCGGGCGCCGCCTCAGATGAACAGGCAGACGTCCGTTTCGCCGGCGAACTTCATGAACATCGCCGCGCCGCCGTACTCGATGCCGTCGATAAAGTCGCTCTTGTCGAACTCGAACAGGTCCACCGTCATCTGGCAGGCGATGAACTTGACCTCGGCCTCCTGGCACAGAGAGCGCAGTTCCTCCAGCGAGGCCACGCCCTTCTTCTTCATCTTGGCCTTCATCATCGACGTGGCCATGGCTTGCATGCCCGGCAGCATCGACACCACCACCGGCATCGGCACCGGCATCGGCATCGCGGGGTTGCCGATCGGGCTGATGGCGATGCCGCTCAGGTCCTTGCGCAGCAACTGCAGGCCGTAGAAGGTGAAGAAGATCTGCACCTCCCAGCCGAGTGCGGCTGCGGTCGAGGCCAGGATCAACGGCGGGTACGCCATGTCCAGCGCACCCTTGGTGGCGATGATCGCCATCTTCTTGGCAGCCATGTGGGCTCCGGTAGTTGAGAGCGCGACGGCTCAGGCCTTCTTCAGGAAGAAGACGTACTTGCTGTTCTCGGTGCCCGACTCGAGCAGCGCATTGCCGGTCTGTTCGGCAAACGCGGCCATGTCGGACACCGAACCCGGGTCGGTGGCCACGACCTTGAGCACCGAGCCCGAAGCCATGTCGGCCAGGGCCTTCTTCGTCTTCACGATGGGCAGCGGGCAGGCCAAGCCCGAGGCGTCGAATTCCTTGTCGAATTGCATGCTTGTCTCCGTGGCGTCGATGGCGCCTGCAACCTGTGGATTAGCGTCGTTCGTACCGGCAGGCGTCTATTCCCGCAACGGGGGATGCTGGATAGCCCATCTGGGTAGTACGGTGATGGCTCTGAATGATTCAGGATAGCCTGGGTTTTTGCAATCCGTGCACTGATGTTGCCGCGGCGCGCTTCGTACCCCGGCAGCAACGCTTGCCCCCCCCCGCGGGCGCCAATATCGACCGATCCCGACCAGGAGACAAGTTCATGCAGACCCGTCGTGACATGCTGGCCCACGGTGCCACCGTGGCCGGCCTGCTGGCCAGCGCCGGCCTGCTGCCGCAAACTGCCCTGGCCGCCTGGCCGGAAGCTGCCTTCCAGGCCAAGACCATGGCCGACGCCGTCAAGGCCCTGGGCGGCGGCGCACCGGTCGAGAGCAAGGACGTCACCGTCACCGGCCCGGACATCGCCGAGAACGGCGCCGTGGTGCCGGTGGGCTGCTCGACCACGCTGCCGGGCGTGAAGAGGCTGCTGCTGCTGGTGGAGAAGAACCCCAGCGTGCTGGCCGCGGTGTTCAACGTCACCGATGCCGTGGAAGCCAACTTCAACGCCCGCGTCAAGATGGGGCAGTCGTCCAACGTCTACGCGGTGGCGATGATGGGCGACGGCAAGGTGCTGTACGCGCAGAAAGAGATCAAGGTCACGCTGGGTGGCTGTGGCGGCTGATCGCACCCGACCCAACCCAAATCCGAAGGAGCAAAGACATGGCAGATCCGATGCGCATCCGCGCCCAGGCCGCCGGTGACAAGGCCACCGTGCGCGTGCTGATGAGCCACGAGATGGAGACCGGCCAGCGCAAGGACTCGGCGGGCAAGCCGATCCCGGCCTGGTTCATCCAGGAAGTCACGGCCGCGCACAACGGCAAGACGGTGATGACGGCCGAGTGGGGCCCGTCGGTGGCCAAGAACCCGTTCCTGCAGTTCAACGTCAAGGGTGCGAAGGCCGGCGACAAGATCACCATCGGCTGGGTCGACAACAAGGGCGACAAGCGCACCGACGAAGCCACGGTCAGCTGATGCTGGCCCTGTCAGGCATCGGTGCATTCTCACGCGGCGCCAAGCGCCGCAGCATCCAGACCAACCAGGAGACTCCCATGCAACTGCGTCCCTTCCTTGCTGCCGTCCTGATCGCCGGCGCCGCCTTCGCGGCGTCTGCGCAGGACCTCGTCGTCTATCACATCGACAACGCCGAAGCGCAGGCCGTGAAGGGGCTGCGCAACATCCGCAACCATCTCGACGTCGACCCCACGGCCAGGATCACCGTCGTCACGCACGCCAACGGCGTGGACTTCCTGATGGAAGGTGCCAAGGACCCCAATGGCGGCGCCTTCAGCGGCCCGGTATCGGCGCTGGCGGCGCGCGGCGTCAAGTTCGAGATCTGCGAGATCACGCTGAAGAACCGCAACCTCAAGAAGGAGCAGTTCATCCAGGAGGCCGCGTTCACGCCTTCCGGTGTCGTGCGCATCGCCAAGCTGCAGGTCGCAGGCAGCGCCTACATCAAGCCCTGAATCGGGCCCGGCCGGTGCCGACGCTGGCCGAAAGGCGCCCCATAAAGCACATTGCGCATGTACGAATAATGTGTGCCTGGGGCCGGATCCAGCCTCAACTGCCTGCGGAGCCATCGGCATGGGTTTTGAGTCCCTCATCGAACGCCTCGGTGTGAAGTTGCGTCACCGCTGCCCGACCCGAAAACCCCGCCCATGAGACCCCTGCTCACCCTGCTTGCCGCGGCCTGCGCTGCGGCCCACATCCCGGCGCTGGCGGTCGAGCTGGCGCGCGCCGAGGAGATCGTCAAGGGCCAGTGTTTCGTCTGTCACGGCGAGCAGGGCGAAAGCTCGAGCCCGGTGTTCCCGCGCCTGGCCGGGCAGCACGCCGCCTACGTGGCCCGCCAACTGGCCGACTACAAGAGCGGCCGGCGCAAGAGCGACGCCATGCAGCCGATGGTCGAAGGCCTGGCGCCGGCCGACTTCCCGGCGCTGGGCGCCTATTTCGAGAAACAGCCGACCTTCGCGCATGCGGTCGACGACCCCGAGCTGGCCCAGGTGGGGCGCTACATCTACCAGCGCGGCAACCCCGACTCCGGCGTGCCGGCGTGTGCGTCGTGTCATGGCGAGGCCGGCCAGGGCAGCGCGACCTTGCCGCGCTTGGCCGGCCAGCACGCACGTTACACCGAGCGCCAGCTCAAGCTGTTCGACAAGCGCGAGCGCACCAACGACAACGCCGTCATGCATGCGGTGGCTTCGCGGCTCACCGAACTCGAGCTCAAAGCCGTGGCCAGCTACGTGAGCGGACTGAAGTGAGTTGCCCTGAGCCGCTCGGCAGGAGCGTGGCCGCGTGACGATCGTTCCGCTGTTCCGGTTCGACACCCAACACGAGCAGGCGCACGCCTGCGCGGCCTGCAGCGTGCGCGGCCTGTCGCTGTTCGGCGCGCTCGACGAGGCCGGCCTGAACCGCATCCGCGCACACATCGCCCAGGTCGAACTGCAGGCCGGCAAGACACTGTTCGAGGCCGGGGCGCGCGGTCGTGGGCTGTATACGGTGCGCTCGGGCATCGTGCGCTTCGAGCGCGTCACCGAGCGTGGTGACCGCCGCATCGTCCGCCTGGCCGGCCGCGGCGACCTCATCGGCCAGGAGGTGCTGCTGCGACGCGCCTACGCCGACGACGCCGTCGCCTGCACCCCCGCGCAGCTGTGCAGCATCCCGGTCCAGGTGGTGGACGCGCTTTGCGCCGACAACCCCGCCTTGGTGCACGAGCTGATGCGTCGCTGGCAGCGCGCACTCGAGGAAAGCGAGGGCTGGCTCAGCGACCTGGCCACCGGCCCGGCGCGCCGCCGCATGCTGCGGTTGCTGCACAAGCTGGCCGAACACGCCGGTCCCGACGAGCTGATCTGGCTGCCGCAGCGCGACGAGATCGGTGCCATGCTCAACCTCACCTTCGAGACCGCCAGCCGCCTGATCAGCCGCTTGCGCCGCGAGGGCGTGCTCGAGTTGCTGGGCCCGCGCCATGCGCGCGTCGAGGACGCGGCCCTGCAGCTGGCGCTGAGACTGGAGGACGAGCAATAGCGGCCCGGTGCCGCGCCGGCGCTGCTGCCGGCCCGTGCGCCAGAATGCCGCCATGACTGGCCCGCGTTCGATATCGAAGTGGCTGCTGTGCGTGGCGCTCGCGTTGGGCGGCGCAGGTGCCACGGCGGCCGAGAGCCGGCTGTGGTTCGACGGGCCGCAGCCCGGCCCGCTGGCGCTGCAGGCCGTCGAACGGCTGGCCGCCGCCGGCAGCCACGGGCTGGATCCGCTCGATTACGACGCCGACAGTCTGCGCTTGGCCGTCATGCAGGCGCTGCAGGGGCCGGCGCCCGAAGCGGCGGCTGCCGAGCAACTGGAGCAGGCCCTGACGGCGGCGATGCAGCGCTACCTGACGCACCTGCACAGCGGACGCGTCGATCCGCGCCAGGTGCACCACGACTTCGCACTGCCGCGCCAGGACGTCTTCGACCCCGCGGCCGTGCTGCTGGCGGCGCTGGCCGCGCGCCACCTGGACCAGGCCGAACAGGCGGCCGTGCCGCGCCTGCCGATGTACGAGCGCCTGCGCGGCGCCCTGGCCCGCTACCGTGCGCTGGTCGACCACGCAGCGTGGCGGCAACCCCTGCCGCCGTTGCCGCGCGCACCGCGCAGCCGGGTCGGCAAGCTGGAGCCGGGCCAGCCCTACGCTGGCCTGGTGCTGCTGGCCGAGCGGCTGCTGGCGCTGGGCGACCTGGGGGATACTGCGCCTGTAGAGCCACTGGCGCCCTGGCCGCCGCCGGCGTCCTCGGCCAGCGCGGAGCAGCGTACGCCTGCCGCGCCCCTAGTGCCGGTCTACGAAGCCGCGCTGGTCGAAGCCGTGAAGCGCTTCCAGCAACGCCACGGGCTCACCGCCGACGGCATCGTCGGCGCCGCGACGCTGAAGCAGCTGCAGGTGGCGCCGGCCACCCGCGTGCGGCAGATCGAGCTGACGCTGGAGCGGTTGCGCTGGACGCCGCTGCTGCAAGGGCCGCGCATGATCGTCATCAACATCCCCGAGTTCGTGTTGCGTGCCTACGAGGTGCAGGACGGCCGCATCAGCGTGCAGCACGTGATGAAGGTCATCGTCGGCAAGGCCATGGACACGCGCACGCCGCTGTTCGACGAAGACATGCGCTTCATCGAGTTCAGCCCCTACTGGAACGTGCCGCCATCGATCGCCCGCGGCGAACTGGTACCGCGCTTGCGGCGCGACCCGGGATACTTCGCCCGCCAGGGCTTCGAGTTCGTGGCCGCCAGCGGGCGTGTCGACACCACCTTGTCGGCGGCGGCGCTGGACGCCGTGCTGGCCGGGCGGCAGCGCATTCGGCAGCGGCCGGGGCCGCAGAACGCCCTGGGCGACATCAAGTTCGTGTTCCCCAACCGCAACAACATCTACCTGCACCACACCCCGGCCACGCAGTTGTTCGAACGCGACCGGCGCGACTTCAGCCACGGCTGCATCCGCGTCGAGCAACCGCTGGCGCTGGCCGGCTTCGTGCTGCAGGGCATGCACGAGTGGACCGAGGAGCGCGTCCGACTAGCCATGGCGGCGGGGGCTTCTTCGACGCTGCGGCTGAACGAGCCGGTGCGTGTGCTCATCGCCTACGGAACCGTCCTCGTCAAGGACGGTCAGATCCATTTTTACGACGACATCTACGGGCGCGATCGCCTGCTCGACGCCGCGCTGCAGCGCCGGGCCCCAGAGCGCCGACCACCCGCCACACGACCATGAGTCACCGACCCACACCGACACGCCGCCATTTCCTGCGCCACAGTGTCAGCCTCGCCGCCGCCGGCGCGGTGTCCGGGCTGACGACACCGGCGCGTGCCGCCATGCCCGGCGCCCGCGGCGTGGCCATGGCGCACACGCACACACGCGAGAAGATCGACCTCGTCTATGCCGTGCAGGAGCGCTACGTGCCGGAATCCCTGGGCTTGCTGAACCGCTTCCTGCGCGACCACTACACCGGCGAGGTCGGCGTCATCGACCCGCAGGTGTTCGACCTGCTGCACCGCGTGCGGCAGGTGCTGGGCAGCACGGCTGCCTACGAGGTCATCTCGGGCTACCGCGGCGCGGCCACCAACAGCCATCTGCGTGCCAGCCGCGGCGGCGGCGTGGCCAGCAGGAGCCTGCACATGGAAGGCCGCGCCATCGACGTGCGCCTGCCCGGTGTGGCGCTGGCCGACCTGCGCGACGCGGCGCTGTCGCTGCGCGCCGGCGGCGTGGGCTACTACCCGCGCGACAGCTTCGTGCACATCGACACCGGCCGCGTGCGCTACTGGTGAGGCGGCGCCGGCGGCCCTTGGTGCGGCCTGGCAGGGGCAGGGGGCTAGCATCGGAGCCCCCGCCGCACACCCTTGCCGAGACCCCCATGAGCGCCACCCACATCATCCCCCTGGCCCGCCTGCACGAGGCCATGTGCCTCGTCGTGCGCGGCTTCGGCAGCAGCGAAGACGAAGTGCAGGCCGTGGCCGGCAACCTGATCGACGCCAACCTCACCGGCCACGACTCGCACGGCATCGGCATGCTGCCGCGCTATGCCGATGCCTTCCTGGAAGGCGGCCTGCAGCCCAATGCGCACGTGCAGGCCGTGATCGACACCGGCGCGCTGCTGCGGCTGGACGGCCAGGCCGGCTTCGGCCAGGTCATCGGCCGCGAGGCGATGGCGCTGGGCATCGAACGCGCGCGTGCCCACGGCAGTTGCATCGTCGCGCTGGGCAACGCGCATCACCTCGGGCGCATCGGCGCCTGGGCCGAGCAGGCCGCAGCGGCGGGTTTCGTGTCGCTGCACTTCGTCAACGTCGTGGCGCGTGCCATCGTGGCACCCTATGGCGGCGCCGACGCGCGCTTCGGCACCAACCCGTTCTGCGCCGGCGTACCGCTGGCGGGCCGGCCGCCGGTGATCCTGGATTTCGCCACCAGCATGATCGCGCAGGGCAAGACGCGCGTGGCCCACAACAAGGGCGAGCCGGTGCCGCCGGGCTGCGTGCTCGACGACCACGGCCAGCCGACCACCGACCCGCGTTACGCCGTGGTGCCGCCATTCGGCGCGCTGCTGACCTTCGGCACCCACAAGGGCTACGGCATGGCGCTGATGTGTGAACTGCTCGGCGGCGCCCTGGCCGCCGGCATGACGCAGCGCAACGACGACGCCAGCCGGCGCCGCGTGCTCAACGGCATGTTCAGCGTGCTCGTCGACCCCTCGGTGCTGAGCGAGCGCACGGCCTTCGAGCGCGAGGCGCTGGCCTTCCTGGACTGGGTGCAGGCCTCGCCGCCGCGAGAGGGCTACGGCCCGGTGCAGGTGGCCGGCGACGCCGAGCGCCTCTCGCGCGCCAGGCGCAGCGCCGAAGGCGTGCCGGTCGACAGCATCACCTGGCAGGAGATCCTGGAGGCGGCCGCCAGGCTGGGCGTCGAACCGCGACAGGTCGGTGCCGCCGCAGGGTGCTGATGCGCGCTGCGGGCGAGCTGCGGGGGCGGCGCCCGGGTCGAGACCGTGCGCTATCGAACAGACAATTCCTGTGCACTGGCCAAGACTGCGGGCAATGCCCCTGGGGGCTTGCACAGAGAGAGAACATCATGACCTCGAAATGGATTCCTGCCGCGCTGGCGCTCGCCGCCTTGGTGGCCACCGGCTGCACTTCGATGAGCGAACGCGAGCGCGGCACCGCCACCGGCGCCGGCGTCGGTGCGGTGGCTGGCGCCGTGCTTGGCTCGGCCACCGGCGGCAAGGCCGGCACGGGTGCGGTGGTCGGCGGCGCGGTGGGTGCAGTGGTCGGCAACCTCTGGTCCAAGCGCATGCAGGACAAGCAGGAAGCCCTGGCCAAGGCCAGCGCCGGTACCGGTATCGACGTGGCGCGCACCAACGACGACCGGCTGCGCCTGAACGTGCCCGCCGACTTCTCGTTTGCCGTCGGCCGCGCCGACATCCGGCCCGAGATGCGACCGGTGCTCGACGAGATCGGCCGCAACCTGGACCAGACCGTGCACGTCACGATCATCGGCCACACCGACAGCACCGGCAGCGACGCATTGAACGAGCAGCTCTCGATCGACCGCGCAGCTGCCGTGCGCGACTACCTGTCGGCGCGCGGCGTTGCCCCTTCGCGCGTCACCGTGCAGGGCCGCGGCGAACGCGAGCCGGTCGCCAGCAACAGCACCGACGCCGGGCGTGCCGCCAATCGCCGGGTCGAGATCTACCTGGCGGAGCAGTCCGCCTGACGCAAGGCGGCGAGATCATGGTGCGCGCCTGCCGCCGCGCAGACCGGCGGCAAGCAGCGCCCACGCTCACACGGCCAGCATGTCGGCCCAGATGTTGTCGGCCCAGCTCAGCGCGTAGCGGCCTTCGACCTGGTTGGCTGCCGCCGAGACGCCGCCCGAGCCGGGCACCGCCTTGAAGGTCTTGTCGGCCGCGTTGTACTGGTGCACCGAGGCCACGTGCACGGCGTCGCGCGCGGTGACGAAGCTGTAGCAGGTGTTCATGACCACCGGCGCGGCGTTCACCGGCTGCCCCTTGAGCAGCTGGATGATGGCTGCCGCGGCCACCTTGGCCTGCTGGTTGGCCATGTGGCCGCTCTTGGGCATCGCCGGGGCCGAGAAGGTGGCGTCGCCCAGCACGTGGATGCCGGGCGCGGCGGTGGACTCCAGGGTCAGCCAGTCGACGCCGACCCAGCGGTTGTTCATGTTCAACAGGCCGGCGTTGCGCGCGATGTCGCCGGCGCGTTGCGGCGGGATCACGTTCAGCACGTCGGCCTTGACGTCGTCCAACTCGAGCTTCGCAGTGGTGCCGCTGACCGCCTTGAGCTCGTTGTTGGCGCGGTATTCAATGATGCCGGCGTAGTGGTCCTTGAAGGCCTTCTCGAACAGCCCCTTCTTGCTCGTGATGTCGGGGTTGGCGTCGAGCACCAGCACCTTGGCGCGCGGCTTGGCGACCTTCAAGTAGCTGGCCACCATGCAGGCGCGTTCGTACGGCCCGGGCGGGCAGCGGTAGGGCGCCTTGGGGATGGACATCGCGAACACGCCGCCGGCGGGCATCGCCTCGAGCTGCCGGCGCAACGCCACCGTCTGCGCGCCGGCCTTCCAGCTGTGCGTGATGCGGCCGCTGTCGAGCGCCGCGGCCAGGCCGCCGATGCCGTCGAGCATGAAGTCGATGCCCGGCGACAGGATCAGCCGGTCGTAGGCGAGTTCGCCGCCGCCGGCCAGGCGCACCTTCTTGCCCGCCGCATCGATGGCGGTGACCTCGCCCTGCAGCACCTTCACGCCCAGCGCCGTAAGGCCGCCGTAGCCGCGCGTGATGTCGCCCATCTGCTTGTGGCCACCGATGACCAGGTTGGAGATCGGGCACGAGATGAAGTTGGGGTTGCGCTCGACCAAGGTCACGTCGACGTTACCGCCCCACATCCTGAGGTAGCGCGCGGCGGTGCTGCCGCCGAAGCCGCCGCCGACGATGACGACGCGGCCGATCGACGGGCCGGAAGGCGCGCTGGCGCAGCCGGCCAGCGCCAGGCCCGAGAGTGCGAAGCCGGCACCGAGCAGGCGGCGGCGCGAGAGGTCGGTCGGGTCGGTGTGCAGTTCGAAGTTCATGTCGCAGCTCCTCATTTCCTGGGCTGCTGGGCAGCGAAATAGCCGGCGATGAGCCTGATCTGCTCGTCGGTGTAGCCCTTGGAGATCTGGTGCATGATGGTCGCGGGCTGGGCCGCGGTCCGGTAGTCGTTGATCATCGCGATCAGCGTGTCGGCCTTGACGCCGGCCAGCATCTTCATGTCGCCGCGGGCGGCACCGTTGGTGCCGTGGCAGTTGGCGCAGGTGGCGGCCAGGTTGCGCGCGAGGTTGGCGTCCTGCGCCATCGCCAGCGGAGCTGCGACGGCCAGCACGGCCAGGGCGGCCAGGGGGAGTCGGATCATCGGGGGCTCCTGTCTTTCGTGGGACGTCGATTCTGGCGTGGCCGTTGCGGCACCGCCATAGGGATGGTCATGTGTCGGCCGCGCTTGCCTGCAGGCCCGGACGAGATCTAATATCACTGTTTACGAATGTACGGCGCGATAACCTTGATCCCGACAGTGGAAACCCTGGCCCATGGCCTACGCCGGCATGCTCGGGCCTGCTTGGCCCTGGTATGGCTGCTGCCACTGGCCTGGGCCAGCGTCCCCGCGGCCGCGCAACTGCTGCAACCCCGGGAAGTGGGATCCGGCGTGTGGATGGTGCAAGGCGTGTCGGCGCTGGGCTCGCCGGCCAACCGCAACTTCATCTCCAATGCCGCTTTCGTGGTCACGCCCGCGGGCGTGGTGGTGATCGACGCGCTCGGTTCGCCGGCGTTGGCCGAGGAGCTCATCCGGGCCATCGGCAGGATCACACCGCAGCCGATCCGGCAGGTCGTCGTCACCCACTACCACGCCGACCACGTCTACGGCCTGCAGGCCTTCCGGGCCCTGGGCGCCACCATCACCGCGCACCGCGGCGGCCTGGCCTACCTGCACTCCGAGACCGCGGCGCGGCGCCTGCAAGCCAGCCGCGAGGAACTGGCGCCGTGGATCGACGACCAGACGCGCCTGGTGCCGGCCGACCGCTGGATCGACGGCCCGACGCGCTTCGCGTTGGGCGGCGTGGACTTCCTGCTGCAGCCGCTGGGGCCTGCGCACACGCCGGAGGACCTGGTCGTGTTCCTGCCGCAGACCCGGGTGCTGTTCGCCGGCGACATCGTCTTCCGGGGCCGCATCCCGTTCGTCGGCCAGGCCGACAGCGGGCGCTGGATCGAGGCGCTGGACCGGCTCATCGAGTTCGACGCCAGGCTCATCGTGCCCGGCCACGGGCCGGCCTCCGCCACTGCACAATCCGACCTCAAGCTCACGCGCGACTACCTGCAGCACCTGCGGCAGACCATGGCCGAGGCAGCGCGCATGCTCGAGCCCTTCGATGAAGCCTACGCCAAGGCCGACTGGTCGCGCTTCGAGCACCTGCCGCTGTTCAAGGCGGCCAACCGCATCAATGCCTACAACACCTACCTGCTGATGGAGCAGAGCGCGAAGTGAAGCGCCGCCACGCGATCAGCGCCGTGGCTGCCGCAGCCGCCCCTGCGTGGTGGGCCGCGGCTGCGGCCGCCCCCGCTGCCCCGGGGCAGGCCGTGGCCTGGCCCGAAGTGACCCTGCTCGACGGCAGCCGCTTCGGCGCTGCGCAGGCCCAAGGGCGCGCGCTGGTGGTGGTGTTCTGGTCCACCACCTGCCCGTTCTGCCGCCGCCACAACCAGCACGTGGAAAAACTCCATCGCGCCGCTGCCGGGCGCCGGCTTTCGGTGCTGGGCGTGGCGCGCGAGCGCGATGCCGCAGCGGTGCGCCGCCACGCCGGTGAGCACGGCTACACGTTTCCGATCACCCTGGAGCAAGCGCCGCTGGCCGCGGCGCTGTCGACGCGCCGCGTCATCCCGCTCACCGTCACGGTCGACCGTGGCGGCCGCCTGCTGCAGGTGATCCCGGGCGAGATGTTCGAGGAAGACGTGCTCGAACTGCTGCAACTGGCCGGCATGGAGGTCCGCGCATGAAGGTCCTGATCGCTGGCAGCCTGGTGCTGGCGTCGGTGCTGGCGGTCGTGCCGGCACACGCACAGCCCGCGCTGTACAGGTACGCCGATGCCGACCTGGCACTGGGCGAGAAACTGATCCGCGACAACCAGTGCGAAGCCTGCCACGCCCGCAAGGTGGGTGGCGACGGGTCATCGATCTACCGCCCCCAGGGTCGCATCGACAGCCCTGGCGCCCTGCGCGGCATGGTCGAGTACTGCAGCACCGAGCTCAACCTGGGTCTGTTCCCGGAAGAGGTCACGGCCATCGCAGCGGTGCTGCAGCGCGACCATTACCGCTTCCCGGCGCAAGGCAATGCCCCGCGGTGATCCCGCCGCTCGACGCCCAGACGCGCGCCAGCGCGGCGCGGCACGACAGAACACGCAGCCACGAAAGCACGACGTGAACAAGCTTGCCGACGCCGACCTTGCCGACGACAGCCACCTCGACGAGTCCGACCAGGTCTTCGCCTCGGCGGCCGAACTCTTTCGGCTGCTGGCGACGCCGATCCGGCTCAAGATCATCAGCGCGCTGTGCGCGCACGAGAAGAACGTCTCGCAGCTGTTGGCCGAGATCGAGACCACGCAACCCAACATGAGCCAGCACCTGGCCACGCTGTACCGTGCCGGCGTGCTGGCGCGGCGGCGCGATGCGACGCAGATCTACTACCGCATCGGCAGCGAGCGCGCAGCGACGCTGTGCCGCGCCGTGTGCACGCAGATCGCGGTGGAATTGGACGGCGCCGGCGAGATCCCGGCCGCCGAGCGGCTGGCGCCCTTGCACATGCTGAAGGGCTGACGCGGGCCGCTCGGCGCCACCGCCGGGTCAGATGCGCCCGGCGCGCCTGAAGCCGAACAGCGGCACCAGCAGGCGGGTCGGGAACTGCGCCAGCGCCGCGTTGTAGGCGAAAGCGGCCTCGTTGAACTTCTGACGACGAAAGACCAGGCGCGGCTCCAGCGCGAGCCAGGCTGCCACCAGGGACGACACCGGCTCCTGCGATCGCAGCTCGGCGTGCTGGTCGAGCAGCGCGAAGACGCGACCGGCCGCAGCCGTCAGCGCGCTCTCGGCGGCCACCCAGTGGGCCGCCGCGCCGTCGGCCACCGCGCGCGCCGCCAACGCCGCCGTGGCTTGC
>JAUXVE010000054.1 GCA_030680415.1 Rubrivivax sp. | reverse complement strand
GAGCACGCCCTTCGGCAGGATCTCGGCGGCGACGCGGGCCAGCAGCAGCGTGGTCAGCGGCGTCTGCTCACTGGGCTTGATGACGACCGTGTTGCCGGCCGCCAGCGCCGGCGCGATCTTCCACGCCGCCATCATCAGCGGGTAGTTCCAGGGCGCGATCGAGCCGACGACGCCGATGGCGTCGCGCCTGATCATGCTGGTGTGCCCGGCCAGGTACTCGTTGGCCACGGTGCCGCTGACGCAGCGCGCCGCACCGGCGAAGTAGCGCAGGCAATCGGCCACGGCCGGGATCTCGTCGCCCAGGGCGCGCGCATACGGCTTGCCGCAGTTCAGCGCCTCGAGCCGTGCGAATTCCTCGCCGCGCGCCTCGACCGCGTCGGCGAGCTTGAGCAGCAGTCGCGAGCGCTCCATCGGCGTCGTCTCGCTCCAGGCGTCGAAGGCGCGGTGCGCGGCCGACACCGCCTTGTGCACCTGGTCGACCGAGGCCTCGGGCAGCGCCACCAGCAGTTCGCCGGTGGCCGGGTTGAGGACCTTCTCGGCGTCGCCCTCGCCGCGCACGAAGGCACCGTCGATGAGCAGATCGGTGGGCAGGGTGATGTCGGCCATGGGGTTCTCCTTGAAACTGCGGGTCAGCGTTGCGTGGGTTCGTCGGCGCGGGTCAGCCAGTACGCGGCCAGGATGGGCAGGAAGGTCAGCGCGATGATGACCACCGCCACGACGTTGGTGACGGGCCGCTGCCGCGGGCGGATCAGCTCCTGCAGCATCCAGATCGGCAGCGTCGTCTGTTGCCCGGCGGTGAAGGTGGTGACGATGACCTCGTCGAAGCTCAATGCAAACGCCAGCAGCGCGCCGGCCAGCAGCGCCGAGCCGAGCTGCGGCAGCACGACGTGGCGCACGGTCTGGAAGCCGTCGGCGCCGAGGTCCATCGAAGCCTCGATCAGGTTCGGGTTCAGCCGGCGCAGGCGCGCGATCGCGTTGTTGAAGACCACGACGACGCAGAACGTGGCGTGGCCGATGACGATGGTCCAGAACGAGAACGGGATCTGCAGCGTGCCGTAGGCCGAGCGCAGGGCGATGCCGGTGATGACGCCGGGCAGCGCGATCGGCAGGATCAGCAGCAGCGAGATGGCGTCGCGGCCGAAGAAGCTGGCACGCGCCAGCGCGGCGGCGGCCAGCGTGCCCAGCAGCATGGCCAGCGCGGTGGACCACGCCGCCACCTCGAAGCTCAGCCGGATCGCTGCCCACACGTCGTCGCGCTGCCAGGCGACGCCGAACCACTGCGTCGTCAGCGCCGGGGGCGGGAAGACGTAGCTCTTGTCCTCGGCGCTGAAGGCGTACAGGACGATGAGCGCGATCGGGATGTGCAGGAAGGCGACCACGCTCCAGGCGGCCGCCTTCAGCCCCCAGTGCGCGCTTGGCTCAGAGCGCATCGAAGGCCCCCAGCTTCTTCGCGAACCAGAGGTAGACGCCGATGACGACGATGGGCACCAGCGAGAACGCCGCCGCGAACGGCACGTTGCCGGCCACGCCCTGCTGCTTGTAGACGACCTGCCCGATGTAGTTGGTGCTGTCGCCGATGACCTGCGGAATGATGTAGTCGCCCAGGGTCAGCGAGAAGGTGAAGATCGACCCCGCCGCGATGCCGGGCAGCGCCAGCGGCAGGATCACCATGGCCAGTGTCAGCGCTGGCCCGGCGCCGAGGTCGCCCGAGGCCTCGATGGTCGACGCCGGAATGCGTTCGATGGCCGCCTGGGTCGGCAGGATCATGAACGGCAGCCACATGTAGACGAAGACCATGAAGGTGCCGATGGCCGAGAAGCTCAGCGACGGCCCGCCGATGGCCGGCAGCGACAGCACCGCGTCGAGCAGCCAGCCCAGGTGCAGCTGCTGCGACAGCCAGCTGATCGCGCCCTCCTTGGCCAGCAGCAGCTTCCACGCGTACAGGCGCACCAGGTAGCTCGACCACAGCGGCAGCATGACCGCGATGTACAGCACCGCCTTCTGCGCGCCGGTGGCGTGGCGCGCCATGTAGTAGGCCAGCGGGAAGCCCAGCACCACGCAGGCCAGCGTCACCAGCACCGCCATCGTGATCGAGCGCCGTGCGACGTCGATGTTGGCCGGGGCTGCGAGTTCGACGAAGTTCTTCAGCGTGAACTCGCGCACCACCTGGCCGGTGAAGTCGTCGAGCCCGAAGAAGGCGTTGGCCAGCAGCGTGAACAGCGAACCCAGGTAGATGACGCCGAACCACAGCAGCGGCGGCGCCAGCAAGGCCAGCAGCAACACGCCGCGCCGCGTGTACAGCAGGTCCGACAGGCGGCGCCGCAACCCGGGTGTCGCCGCCGGCAGCGCCAGTCCCGGGTTCATGCCGCTCCTTGCGCGTCCAGTGCGTGCACCGCGCTGTCGTCCCAGTGCAGATGTGCCGTCTGGCCGACGCCGGGGGGCGGTGCGCCGGTGGCATCGGGCAGGTCGGCCTGCAGCAGCACGCCCTGCGCGTCGACCTTCACGCGCGTGAAGGCGCCGAAGTACTGCACCTCGCGCACCGTGCCGGCGGCGCGCGCGCCGGCGGCGTCGCCCAGGCGGATGCGCTCGGGCCGCAGCATCGCGCTGGCGTGTCCGCCCAGGCGCCGCGCTGCGTCGCCGTCGAGCACGTTGGCGGCGCCGACGAAGTGGGCCACGAAGCGTGTCGCCGGCGCGTTGTACACGGCCTGCGGCGTGCCCACCTGTTCGAGCCGGCCCTGGTTGAAGACGCCGATGCGGTCGCTCATCGACAGCGCCTCGTGCTGGTCGTGGGTGATGAACAGGAAGGTGATGCCCAGCCGCCGCTGCAGCGTCTTCAGCTCGGTCTGCATCTGCTCGCGCAGCTTGAGGTCGAGCGCCCCCAGCGGCTCGTCCAGCAGCAGCACCTGCGGCTGGCTGATGAGCGCGCGCGCCAGCGCCACGCGCTGGCGCTGGCCGCCGGACAGCTGCGCCGGACGGCGTTCGCCCACGCCGGCCAGGTCCACCAGCGCCAGCAGTTCCTCGGCGCGGCGTCGGCGCGCGGACTTGTCGACCTTCTTCACCATCAGCGCATACGCCACGTTGTCGCGGATGCTCATGTGGGGGAACAGCGCGTAGTCCTGGAACACGGTATTCACCGGCCGCGCGTACGGCGGGCGCAGCGACATGTCCTGGCCGCCGATCAGGATGCGCCCCGCCGTGGGCAGCGTGAAGCCGCCGATCATGCGCAGGCAGGTCGTCTTGCCCGAGCCCGAGGGCCCGAGCAGCGTGAAGAACTCGCCGGCCTCGATCGTCAGGTCGACGCCGTCGACCGCGCGCACCTCACGGCCGGGGGCTCCGAAGACGCAGGAGACACGGTCCAGCGTGACCGCTGCCGTCACCTTCCGCCCAGCACCGCGATGTAGTCGGACACCCACTTGTGGTACGGCACGCAGGCGTTGTTCTGGCTCGCGCACTGCGTCGTCGGTGTCTTCCAGAAAGAGATCTTGTCGAACGCGTTGTAGCCCTGGCGCGCGCAGCCTTCGTCGCCCAGCAGCTTGTTGCCCTTGCACGCGGCCGGCACCGACGGCACCGAGCCGAACCAGGCCGACAGGTCGCCCTGCAGCTTGGGGTTGAGTGAGTGTTCGAGCCACATGTAGGCGCAGTTCGGGTGCTTGGCGTCAGCATGCATCATCGTGCTGTCGGCCCAGCCTGTGGCGCCTTCGACGGGCACCACGGTGGCGATGGGCTGCTTCTTGGAGGCCAGGATGTTGGCCTGGAACTGCCAGCTCGACGACGCCACCACGCCTTCGTTGGTGAAGTCGTCGATCTGCACGAAGGCGTCGTGCCAGTACTTGCCGACCAGCTTGCGCTGCCCGCGCAGCAGTTCCAGCGCGGCCTTGTACTGGGTTTCGTTCAGCTCGTACGGGTCCTTGATGCCCAGGGCGGGGTTCTTCTTCATCAGGTACAGCGCCGCGTCGGCGATGTAGATGGGGCCGTCGAAGGCCTGCACGCGGCCCTTGTTGCTCTTGCCGTCGGGCAGCGTGGTCTCCTCGAACACCACCGACCAGCTGGTGGGCGGCTTGCCGGCAAAGACCTTGGTGTTGTACATCAGCACGTTCCAGCCCCACTGGTACGGCACCCCGTAGTGGGTGTTGCCTTCAAAGTGCCAGGGCGCCTTCTGCAGTCGCGTGTCGACGCTCTTGTAGCTCGGGATCAGGCCGACGTTGATGGGCTGCACCCTCTTGCCGCGAATCAGCCGCGTGCTGGCGTCGCCCGACGCGGTGACGAGGTCGAAGCCGCCCTCGTTCATCAGCGCCACCATCTCGTCGGAGGTGCCGGCGGTCTTGACGTTGACCTTGCAGCCCGACTGCTTCTCGAAACCGGTGACCCAGTCGAAGTTCTTGTCGGTGGCGCCGCGCTCGATGTAGCCGGCCCAGGCGACGATGTCGACCTGGCCCTCGCCCTTGCCCAGCTTTTGCAGGGCGCCCTTCTGGGCCAGTGCCGGCGCGGCGGCGGCGAGTGCGACGGCAGCCAGGCCGGCGAGCGGGAAGATGCGGCGATTCATGTCTGACCTCCGGGTTCTTGTCGATGGCCCGCACGGGGCTCCGTGCGGCACACGAAAGACAATAAACCGCCGCGCCGGGGGTGTGAAGTTCAATCCATCGCCAACGAGCGATCTCCGAATTCGATAGCTCGGGTTAACCAGGAAGTAAAAGCGAGAGCCGGGGCTACGCCCGGCCAGCCCCGGACCGGCGATGCCACGATCGCCGGCCGCGGCCATGCAGTGCCCAGAACGTGAAGGCCCGCCATTCCTTGCGAAATGACGGGCCTAGTGAAGACCCCCAACCAGGCGTTTTGCAGCCCGGCCAGTCTGAGGATGTCTTCATCCGCCATGGTGTCGAGGACACCATGAACCTTCCCACTGAAGGGAATTCCTCATCTTCGTCTTTGGACTATTGGCCTAGACCAAGAACCCATCGACAATTTCAATGTACACAAGGCCGCGCGCATGAAATTGAGCATGCTCAATCGCAGCGCACATCGGCGCCGATGCGGGGCCGTCTTGAGGGCAATTCCCGGCGGCAGCACGAAGGCACCCCAGTGAGCGCGTTGCTGACCGATCTGTACCAGCTGACCATGCTCCAGGCCTACCTGGAAGAGGGCATGGACGACAGCGCGACCTTCGAGCTCTTCGTTCGCAAGCTGCCGCCCGGCCGCAACTTTCTCGTCGCCGCCGGGCTCGAGCAGGCGCTCGACTTCCTCGAGACGCTGTCGTTCAGCCCGGCGGAGCTCGACTGGCTGGAGCGCCGCGGCAGTGGCTCGCGGCGGCTGCTCGACTACCTGGCGTCGTTTCGCTTCACGGGCGACGTCCATGCGATGCCCGAAGGCAGCATGTTTTTCGGCGACGAGCCCATCCTGCGCGTCACGGCGCCGCTGCCGCAGGCGCAGTTCGTCGAAAGCCGCCTGCTCAACATCGTCCACTTCCAGACCCTGATCGCGTCGAAGGCGGCCCGCGTCGTGCTCGCCGCACGCGGCCGCCGCCTCGTCGATTTCGGCATGCGGCGCGCCCACGGCGCCGAGGCCGCGCTGTTCGCCGCCCGCGCCGCCTACCTGGCGGGCTTCGACGGCACGGCCACGGTCGAGGCCGGCCTGCGTTTCGGCATCCCGGTCTTCGGCACCATGGCCCACTCCTTCGTGCAGGCGCACGACAGCGAAGCCGGCGCCTTCATGGCCTTCGCGCACGCGCTGCCGCAACGCCCGACGCTGTTGGTCGACACCTACGACACCGAGGCAGCCGTGGCCCGCATCGTCGAGCTGGCGCCGCAACTCGCGCGCGAAGGCATCGCCATCGGCGGCGTGCGCATCGACAGCGGCGACCTGGCGGCGCATGCCACGGCGGTGCGCGCGCTGCTGGACGAGGGCCAACTGGCGTCGACCACCATCTTGGCCAGCGGCAATCTCGACGAGTCGCGCGTCGACGAGCTGGTGGCTGCAGGCGCGCCGATCGACGGCTTCGGTGTCGGCACCGCGCTGGCCACCTCCAGCGATGCGCCGTCGCTGGACCTGGTCTACAAGCTGCAGAGTTATGCCGGCATCGCGCGCCGCAAGCGTTCCGAGGGCAAGGCCACCTGGCCCGGCATCAAGCAGGTCTGTCGCCGTCGCGACGCCGGCGGCCGGCTGCTGTTCGACCGTGTCCAACTGGCCACCGAGAGCTGCGTGGGTGAGGCGCTGCTGCAGCCCTGCATGATCGGCGGCCGGCGTGCAGCAGCAACGCCCACGCTGGAGATGGCCCGAACACACTGCGCCGCCGAGCTGCGCGGCCTGCCCGATGGCCTGCGCACGCTGGGCCCGGCGTCCGAGCCTTACCGGGTCGAGATCTCCGACGCGCTGCGCGCACTGGCGCGGGCTGTCGACGCCGCTTCCCGCTGAGCCGGCACGACGCCGCTGCAACAGCGTCCCGTATCAGGCTCCGCTGCAGACCGCTGCGCTTTCTGCGAAGGTGACGCCGAGTTCCTGCATGCGCTGCAGAGCCCGGGCACCATCGCCCTCGCGCACGTCGACGGCAGCGATCGCGTCGCGCAGCACGACCACCGACAGGCCCAGCGCCACGGCGTCGACGACGCTGTGCAGGACGCAGTAGTCCGTCGCCAGGCCGGCAACGAAGAGACGCTTCACGCCGGCGGCGCCCAGCCGCTTGCCGAGGTCCGTACCGTCGAAGGCGGAATAGGCGTCGGACTCGACGCGGGTGGCCTTGGAGACGATGCCTGCCGCGGCCGGCAGGTGCATTCCGTCGGCAAACGCGGCGCCGGCGGTTCCGGCCACGCAGTGCGCCGGCCACGGCCCGCCCTGCTCACGGAACGAACTGTGCCCGGCCGGGTGCCAGTCACGGCTGGCGAACACCGGCAGGCTGCGTTCGGCAAACAGGTTCAGCAGGCATAGCGCCGGTGGCACGACACGGTCGCCGTCGCGCACGGCCAGTGCCCCGCCGGGCAGGAAGTCGCGCTGCATGTCGACCAGCAGCAAGGCATCACCGGCGCGGGGCTGCAGCGACCTGTCCGGCGACAGCGCCGATGGCGGCAGCACGACCGTCGTGACTTCGGGTTCGAGCATGGATCCGAATGGAGCCGCGGCTTGCACCATGTCCCAAGGTTTCGATGCCCAACCATGACCCGGGCTGTACCGCGCTGTGTTGAGGGGACTCAACGCCGGCGCGTCGATCATGAGCAGACTGTGGCCAGACATGTGACAGGAGCAATCGATGGCTGCACCCTCTGCAAGTCAGCGCCTGCAAGTCGGCGCGCCCGATCCTGAACTGGAGACCTCGCCGATCGTCGGCGACGATGACGAGATGGACGTCGAGCCCGAGGTGGCCGGTGGGCGCTGTGTCTTCAACGGCGTCGCCTACCCGCCCGGTGCCTGCGTGCTCAGCGGCGACGAGTTATTGCGCTGCGAGCGTCCGGGAGTCTGGGTGCGCGAGGGCGAAATGCGCCCGCGCGGCCCGGCGCAGTAGCCCATGGACGAGCACCGGGCCAGCATCGTGCCGCAGCAGCAGCCGCCGCCGCCCCACCGCGGCGACATGCCGATGCCGCCGGCGGCACGCTGGGAGCACTTCGAGCACGCGGCCGACATCGGCGTGCGCGGCTTCGGTGCCAGCAAGTCGGCAGCGTTCGAGCAGGCCGCGCTGGCGCTGACTGCCGTCGTTGCGCCGCTCGACGGCATCGCGCAAGCCACGCGCGTCGACCTGGCTTGCGAGGCGGCCGACGACGAGCTTCTGTTCGTCGCCTGGCTCAACGCGCTGATCTACGAGATGGCCGTGCGCCGCATGCTGTTCAGCCGCTACATCGTCGCCATCGACGGCGCGCACCTGCAGGCCAGTGCCTGGGGCGAGGCGATCTCCGTGCCGCGGCACCGGCCGGCCGTCGAAGTCAAGGGCGCGACCTTCACGGCGCTGCGCGTGGCCCGCTGCGACGACGGCGGCGGCTGGCTGGCACAAACCGTGGTCGACGTGTGATGGACACCCGCAAGCTCACCGAACTCGGCGCCTGCCGCTGGGAATTGCCCGCCACCGGCGCGATGAAGGTGCCGGTGGTCGTCTATGCCAGCGAGGCGCTGTTGCGCGCGATGGACGACAAGGCCTTCGAGCAGGCCGTCAACGTGGCGTCGCTGCCCGGCATCGTGCGCGCTTCGTTTCTGATGCCCGACGGACACTGGGGCTACGGTTTCCCGATCGGCGGCGTCGCGGCCTTCGACGCCGACGCGGGCGGCGTGGTGTCGGCCGGCGGCGTCGGCTTCGACATCTCGTGCGGCGTGCGTTGCCTGCACACCGGGCTGCGGCGCGAAGACATCATGCCCGTGCAGCAACGCCTGGCCGATGCGCTGTTCAAGCACATTCCCGCCGGGCTGGGCAGCACCGGCGCGATCCGGCTCAACGCCACCGAGATGCACGCCATGCTGACCGGTGGCGCCCGCTGGGCGGTCGGCAGCGGCTGGGGCTTCGAGGCCGACCTCGAGCGCATCGAGGAGCGCGGCCAGATGCTGCACGCCAAGCCGGGCCACGTGTCCGAGCAGGCCCGCCGCCGCCAGCGCGACGAGATGGGCACGCTCGGCAGCGGCAACCACTACCTCGAGGTGCAGGAGGTGACGCAGGTCTTCGACGCTGCGGCGGCGCAGACCTACGGCATCACGCCGGGCGACATCATGGTGATGATCCACTGCGGCTCGCGCGGCCTGGGCCACCAGATCGGCACCGAGTTCCTGCAGCGCATGGTGGCCGAGGCACCCCAACACGGGTTGAACCTGCCCGACCGCGAGCTGGCGTGCGCGCCGATCCGCTCGGAGCTCGGCCAGGAGTACCTGGGCGCGATGCGCGCGGCGATCAACTGTGCGCTGGCCAACCGGCAGATCATCACGCACCTGGTGCGCCAGGTGTTCGCCGAGCATCTGCCCGCGGCCAGGCTGCCCTTGCTGTACGACGTGTCGCACAACACCTGCAAGGTCGAGGAACACCCCGTCGACGGCCAGCGCCGCGCGCTGCACGTGCATCGCAAGGGTGCGACGCGGGCCTTCGGCCCGGGCCATCCCGAGCTCCCCGAAGCCCTGCGTGGCGCCGGGCAACCGGTGCTGATCGGCGGCTCGATGGGCACCGGCTCGTACGTGCTGGCCGGCACGGCGGCGTCGGAGGCACTGGCCTTCTCTTCGGCCTGCCATGGTGCCGGCCGCGCCATGAGCCGCCATCAGGCGCTGAAGACCTGGAGTGGCCGCGCCGTCGTCGACGAGCTGGCCGGCCGCGGCATCCTGCTGCGCAGCCCTTCGCAGCGCGGCATCGCCGAAGAAGCGCCCGGCGCCTACAAGGATGTGGTGGCCGTCGTCGACGCGGCCGAGGCGGCGGGCCTGGCGCGCAAGGTGGCGCGGCTGGAGCCGCTGATCTGTGTCAAGGGATGACCACCCTGGCGGCCGAGAGGGAGCGCAGCGCAGGCGCCGCGTCCGGCGAGCGCCGGCGGTTCGTCGGCGGGCGTGCTTACATCAGCGCATCGTCGGACTTGGGCGTTGCGGCCTTGCGGATGCGCGTTGGCAGCTTCTTCGGTGCGGCCGCCACGGCATCGCTCTGCGCGACGGCGTCGACCAGGGCCTGCGTGGCATCGACCTCGGCCTGCGGCGCGGTGGCTGCGCCCGCTTGTGCGGGCTCTTCCTTGATGACCCGCGTGTACGGCGCCAGGATCTGCACCAGCTGCCCGTACACCTTGGGGTTGCCGGCCACCACTTCGCGCTGGTTGAGGAAGTCGGCCTCGCCGGTGAAGTTGCCGATCAGCCCGCCGGCTTCGGTGATGATCAGCGAGCCGGCGGCCACGTCCCAGGGGTTGAGGCCGGTCTCGAAGAAACCATCGTAGTAGCCGGCGGCGACGTAGCACAGGTCCAGCGCCGCGGCGCCCGGGCGGCGCAGGCCGGCGCAGCTTTGCATGACCTCCTCGAACATCTTCACGTAGCGCTTGAAGTTGTCGCCCTTGCGGAACGGGAAACCGGTGCCGATGAGGGCGTCGGCGATGCGCGTGCGCTTGGACACGCGCAGGCGGCGGTCGTTGAGGAAGGCGCCGCGGCCCTTGCTGGCGAAGAAGAGGTCGTTGCGCGTCGGGTCGTAGACCACGCCCTGCTGCACCTGGCCGCGGTAGGCCAGGCCGATGGACACCGCATACACCGGGAAGCCGTGCAGGAAGTTGGTGGTGCCGTCCAGCGGGTCGATGATCCAGGTGTATTCGCTGTGTTTCGCACCGTGTTCGCGGCCCGACTCTTCGGCCAGGATGGCGTGGCCGGGATAGGCCTCGAGCAGGATCTGGATGATGGCGTGCTCGGCCGCGCGGTCGACCTCGGTGACGTAGTCGTTGGGGCCCTTGCTGCCGATCTTGAGCACCTCGAGGTCGAGCGCGGCGCGGTTGATGATGGAACCCGCCGCGCGTGCCGCCTTGATGGCGATGTTGAGCATGGGGTGGAGCGCTTGCGACATGGGGCGGCCTGCGGAAGGGGATGGTCTTGTACGGGGATGAAGAGCGGCGCAGCGACAATGCCTGCGGAAAACCTTGAATTCTATGGCGATGCCCGACACGACACCGGCCCACGGCCCCGCAGCGCCGCCCGACACGACACGCTTCGTGCTCGTGCAGCCCAGCCACGCCGGCAACGTGGGCGCGGCAGCGCGGGCGATGAAGGTGATGGGATTCACCGACCTGGTGCTGGTGGCACCACGTCTTGCCGATGTGCTGACGCAGCCGGAGACCCTGGCCCGCGCCAGCAGCGCAGCCGACGTGCTGGCCGGTGCACGCGTGGTGACGACGCTGGCCGAAGCACTGCAGGGCACCACCTGGGCCTGCGCCACCGCGATGACGCCGCGCGATTTCGGGCCGCCCACGCACGCGCCGCGCGAGCACTTCGCGGCGCTGGCCGCAGGCCCGCACCGCGTGGCCCTGGTCTTCGGCCCGGAACGCACGGGGCTGGCCAACGACGACGTCTACCGCTGCCACGCCTGCCTGTCGATCCCCACCGATCCGGCCTACGGTTCACTGAACCTGGGGCAGGCCGTGCAGCTCATCGCCTACGACTGGCGCCAGGCGCTCGGCGGTTTTGCCGTGCAGGCGCGCACGCCGGACCCGAAGCTGGCCGACGCCGCCGCCATCGACGGCCTGTTGCAGCACTGGCAGCAGACGCTGGTGGCGATCGACTTCCTCGACCCCGCGGCGCCGAAGAAGCTGATGCCGCGGCTGCACCAGCTCCTGAACCGCGCGCAGCTGACGCGGGAAGAGGTGCACATCCTGCGCGGCGTGGCGCGGGCGGTGGTCGAGCGCAGGTGACGCTGACGCGGCGGCATCGGCGGCCGCACGTTGCGCGCGGCGGCGGGCTCGGTCAGGTCACCGGTGCCGGGTTGAACAGCACCAGCGCGTTGTGCAGCTTCCAGTGCTCGGCCCAGGTCCTCCTGCGACCGCTGGCCACGTCGAGCATCAGCCGGAAGAGTTCCCAGCCCACGTCCTCGATGCCTGCCGTGCCGTCGGCAATGGTGCCGGCATTGACGTCCATCAGGTCATGCCAGCGCCGCGCCAGCTCACTGCGCGTGGCCACCTTGATCACCGGCACGGCGGCCAGACCGTAAGGTGTGCCGCGCCCGGTGGTGAAGACGTGCAGGTTCATGCCGGCGGCCAGTTGCAGGGTGCCGCAGATGAAGTCGCTGGCCGGCGTCGCGGCAAAGGTCAGGCCCCTGTGCTCGAGCTTCTCTCCCGGCGCCAGCACGCCCGAGATCGGTGCCGAGCCGGACTTGACGATCGAGCCCATCGCCTTCTCGACGATGTTCGACAAGCCGCCCTGCTTGTTGCCCGGCGTCGTGTTGGCGCTGCGGTCGACCCGGCCGCGCTGTAGGTAGGTGTCGTACCAGGCCATTTCGCGGATCAGGGCCGCGGCCACCTCCGGCGTCGTGGCGCGCGAGGTCAACTGGTCGATGGCGTCGCGGACCTCGGTCACTTCGGAGAACATGACGCTGGCCCCGGCGCGCACCAGCAGGTCGCTGCAGAAGCCGACGGCCGGGTTGGCGGTGATGCCGGAGAACGCGTCGCTGCCACCGCATTGCACGCCGACGACGAGTTCGCTCGCCGGCACCGTGACGCGCCGGCGCGCATTCAGCCGCTCCAGGTGCGGCTCGGCCTGGCGCACGATGGCTTCGACCATGGCCATGAAACCGACATGCGCGTCGTCCTGCAGGCAGACGACGTCCAGCGCTGCGTCCGCACCGCCGCCGCTGTCGACGACCTGGCGCTGATCGACGATGCCGAAGCTGCCCGGCGGCAGCAGCCGCTCGGGCTGCAGCTTCTCGCAGCCCAGGCTGACGACCATCAGCTCGCCGCCGAAGTTCGGGTTCAGGCTGATGTTGCGCAACGTGCGGATCGGCACCACGGCGTCCGGCGCGTCGATGGCGACACCGCAGCCGTAGCCGTGTTCCAGCGCCACCACGTCGTCGACGTTCGGGAATCGCGGCAGCAGCTCGGCCTTGATGCGCTGCACGGCGCACGCGGTGACGCCGGCCACGCATTGCACGGTCTGGGTGATGGCCAGGATGTTGCGCGTGCCCACCGAGCCGTCGGCATTGCGGTAGCCCTCGAAGGTGTAGCCCTGCAACGGCGGCAGCGGCGCGGGCCGGACCGTGGCGATCGGCAGCTCGTCCAGGCCAACGGCATCGGGCATCTTCAACAGGCGCTCGTGGACCCAGCTGCCGGCGGGAATGTCCGCGAGCGCATGGCCGATGGCGACGCCGTAGCGCAGCACGGGCGCGCCGGCAGCGATGTCTGCCAGCGCCACCTTGTGGCCTTGCGGCACGCGCTCGCGCAGCACCAGGCCGCAGGCCAGCGCGGTGCCGGCGGCCAGGCCGCCGTCGTTGGCGACGATCGCGACGTTGTCTCGCTCGTGCATGCGGATCGTCAGCGGCGGCCGGGCCGGGGCCGCGGTTGCGGGCGTGGTGGAAGCCATGGACTCGGTCATCGTGATCTCCTGGCCGGCGAGCTTGCGGGTGGGCGGCGCCGGCGAAGGCCAGCGGCCGTCCCCCCAGGCGCCGTCGGGCTCAACCTCCGGGCGCCGTTCCCGGCAGCAGGATGCTGCGGTCGACGGTGCCGATCTTCGTGTGGCCGCAGAAGGCCATCGTGAGGTCGAGTTCCTTGTGGATGATTTCGAGCGCCTGGCTCACGCCGGCCTGCCCCAGCGCGCCCAGGCCGTACAGGAAGGCACGGCCGATGTAGGTGCCGCGGGCGCCCAGCGCGCAGGCCTTGAGCACGTCCTGGCCGCTGCGGATGCCGCCGTCCATGTGCACCTCGATGCGGCTGCCGACCTCGGCGACGATGGCCGGCAGCGCCTCGATGCTGCTCTGCGCACCGTCGAGTTGGCGACCGCCGTGGTTGCTGACGATCAGCGCGTCGGCGCCCGAGGCCACCGCCAGGCGCGCGTCTTCGACGTCCTGGATGCCCTTCAGGATCAGCTTGCCGCCCCAGCGCTTCTTGATCCACTCGACGTCGCCCCAGTTGAGCTGGGGGTCGAACTGCTTGCTCGTCCACTCCGACAGGCTGCCCATGTCGGCCACGCCCTTGACATGGCCGACGATGTTGCCGAACTGGCGCCGGCGCGTGCCCAGCATGCCCAGGCCCCAGCGCGGCTTGGTGGCCATGTTGACGATGTTCGCAAGCGTCAGCTTGGGTGGTGCCGACAGGCCGTTCTTCAGGTCCTTGTGGCGCTGGCCGAGGATCTGCAGGTCCAGCGTCAGCATCAGCGCACTGCAGTTGGCGACTTTGGCGCGGTCGATCAGGCGTTCGATGAAGTCGCGGTCGCGCATCACGTAGAGCTGGAACCAGAACGGCGCCTTGGTATGCGCGGCGACGTCCTCGATCGAGCAGATGCTCATCGTCGACAGCGTGTACGGGATGCCGAAGGCCTCGGCCGCCCTGGCGGCCAGGATCTCGCCGTCGGCGTGCTGCATGCCGGTCAGTCCGGTGGGCGCGATGGCCACCGGCATCTTCACGGCCACGCCGACCATCGTCGTGGCCGTGCTGCGGTCGGCCATGTTCACGGCCACGCGCTGGCGCAGCTTGATTTTCTGGAAATCGGCCTCGTTGGCGCGGTAGGTGCTCTCGGTCCAGCTGCCGCTGTCGGCGTAGTCGTAGAACATGCGCGGCACGCGCCGCTTGGCCAGCAGGCGCAGGTCTTCGATGGTGGTGATGACGGTCATATCGGTCTCCGGAGGCCGCCGATCGTAACCAGTGCCGGCGGCCACGGCCGCGGTGCTACAGCCGCACCAGCGAGGCCGCGCGCACGCCCAGCAGGCGCAGCCGGCGGCCGAGGTCGACCCGCTTCAGGCACAGCCCGGCGGCGTGGCGGATCGCCGCCGCGTCGGCCACCGCCTGCGGCAGCGTGAGGTCGCGCGTCACGGTCTTGAAGTCGTCGAAGCGCAGCTTGATGCCGATGGTGCGGCCGGCGTAGCCCTTGCGCTGCAGGTCGGTGGCCACTTGCTGCGCCAGATCGTCGAGGATGCCGGTGAGTTCGGCGCGGTCGCGCACCGCGTGCAGGTTGCGCTCGAAGGTGGTTTCGCGGCTCATCGACACCGGTTCGCTGTGGGTGACCAGCGGCCGGTCGTCGACGCCGTGCGCGGCATCGAACAGCCAGGGGCCGTAGCTGCGGCCGAAGTGCTGCACGAGCCAGGCGCGCTCGCGCGCCGCGATGTCGCCCACCGTGCGCAGGCCCAGCGCCTGCAGCTGCAGCGCGGCCTTGGGGCCGATGCCGTTGATGCGCCGCACCGGCAGCGGCCAGATGCGCGCCGGCACGTCGGCGATGGTGAGCACCGTCAGGCCGTCGGGCTTGTCCAGCTCGCTGGCGATCTTGGCCAGCAGCTTGTTGGGCGTGACGCCGATCGAGCAGCTCAGGCCGGTGGCGCGGCGCACGTTGTTGCGGATCTGCTGCGCCACGGCGCGCACGCCGCCATGCGGGTCGTGGCCCAGGGTGTCCTGCGCACCGGGCACCTCGGTGAGGTCGATGTAGATCTCGTCGATGCCGCGGTCCTCGATCACCGGTGCCACCTCGGCCACCGCGGCCTTGAAGCGGCGCGAATACAGGCGGTACTGCTCGAAGTCCACCGGCAGCAGCACCGCCTGCGGCGCCAGCAGCGCGGCCTTCATCAGTCCCATGCCGCTGTGCACGCCGAAGTCACGCGCCGCGTAGGTGGCGGTCGTGATGACGCCGCGGCCGGCGTAGCCGGCAAGCAGCGCGTAGCGGCGGCTGCCGTCGGGCGCCAGCGTCGGCTGGTGACGGCGGCCGCCGCCGATGACCACCGCCTGCCCGGCCAGGTCGGGGTAGCGCAGCAGCTCCACCGACGCGTAGAAAGCGTCCATGTCCAGGTGGGCGATCCAGCGGCGTTTGGGCAAGGGGTGGCGGGGCGAAAGGAAGTGTCACAGCGTACCGCGGCGCCGCCGGATCGTCCTACACTGAGCCGACATTGCCCAGCCGTCGGAGCCGTCATGCCCGAGACCTCTGCCCAACGTGCCCTTGCCGCATCCACCGTCGCACTGCTGGTGGCGCTGGGGTGCATCGTGATGCTGCTGCCGCCACTGGTCGAACACACCGTGGCGTCGGTGCCACGCGTCGTCGCGGTCGGCCTGGTGCTGGCCTGCGCGATCGGGCTGCACTGGGTATTCCTGGGTCTGGGCGCGCGGCGCATGGCGCGCTCGGCGGCCGGCTGGGTGGCGCTGGCGGTGCTGCTGTTTCCGATCGGCAGCGCGATGGCGCTGATCCTGCTGGGCTGGTTCGACGACGAAACGTCGGCGCGGCAGCCGGCCGTGCACCGTGCCTGACCATGGTCCGGGGTCCTTGCGGCCTGGTTGGCGCCCCGCCGGCCGGCGCCTGTGCCTGCTGGCCCTGGCGCTGCTGCCCGCTGCCTGCGCGGTGACCACGGTGCCGGATAGCGGGGCTCTGCAGCGCCAGGTGTTCGACGCCGAACGCAGCTTCGCGCGCAGCATGGCCGAGCGCGACCACGCCGCCGTCACGGGCTGGCTGTCGGAACAGGCCATGTTCTTTGGCGGCGGCCAGGTGCTGCGCGGCAAGGCGGCGGTGGCCACCGGCTGGAAGGCCTATTTCGATACTGCTGCGGCGCCTTTCTCGTGGGAACCCGATCAGGTCGAGGTGCTTGCCGACGGCAGCCTGGCGCTGTCGACCGGGCCGGTGCGCAACCCGGCCGGCCAGGTCATCGCGCGTTTCAATTCGATCTGGCGCCAGGAGTCGCCGGGCGTCTGGCGCGTGATCTTCGACAAGGGCCAGCCGCCCGATCCGCCGCGCTGAGCGGCGGCCAACGACACACCTTCAGCCCGTGGTGCCGAGCCGCGATCGATGCCTCTCGATCTGCGCGCGCACCTGCACCGGCGCCGTGCCGCCCAGCCCCTGGCGCGCCGCCAGCGAGCCGCGCAGCGTCAGCACGTCGAACACGTCTTCGCCGATCGCATGGTGGAAGCCCTGCAGCGTCGCCAGCGGTAGTTCAGCCAGGTCGACACCCTGCGTCAGCGCCACCTTCACCGCATGCGCCACCGTCTCGTGCGCGTCGCGGAAGGGCAGTCCCTTCTTCACCAGGTAGTCAGCCAGGTCGGTGGCGGTGGCGTAGCCCTTGAGCGCGGCGCGTTCCATGGCCTCGGCCTTCACGCTGATGCCACCCACCATCTCGGCCATGATGCGCAGCGTGTCGGCCAGCGTGTCCACGGTGTCGAAGAGCGGCTCCTTGTCTTCCTGGTTGTCCTTGTTGTAGGTCAGCGGCTGGCCCTTCATCAGCGTCAGCAAGCCCATCAGGTGGCCGACGACGCGGCCGCTCTTGCCGCGCGCCAGCTCCGCGACGTCGGGGTTGCGCTTCTGCGGCATGATCGATGAACCCGTGCAGTAGCGGTCGGCGAGGTCGATGAAGCCGAAGTTCTGGCTCATCCAGAGCACGATCTCCTCGGCCAGCCTTGAGATGTGCACCATGCAGATGCTGGCGCAGGCGCTGAATTCGAGCGCGAAGTCGCGGTCGCTGACCGCGTCCAGGCTGTTCTGGCACACGGCGTCGAAACCGAGCGTGCGCGCCACGCGTTCGCGGTCCAGCGGGTAGCTGGTGCCGGCCAGCGCGGCGGCGCCCAGCGGCAGGTGGTTGGTGCGCCGACGCACGTCGGCCAGGCGTTCGGCGTCGCGCGCGAACATCTCCACATAGGCCAGCAGATGGTGGGCAAAACTCACCGGCTGCGCCACCTGCATGTGCGTGTAGCCGGGCATCACGGTGTCGGTGTGGGCGGCGGCCAGCTCGACCAGCGCGCGCTGCATCGCGGCCAGCAGCAAGGCGATGCGGTCGATCTCGCCGCGCAACCACAGCCGCACGTCGGTGGCGACCTGGTCGTTGCGGCTGCGGCCGGTGTGCAGGCGCTTGCCGGCATCACCCACGAGCGCCGTCAGCCGCGCCTCGATGTTCAGGTGCACGTCCTCGAGTTCGAGCTTCCATTCGAAGCGTCCGGCTTCGATCTCGGCGGTGATCTGCGCCATGCCGCGCTCGATGGCGGCCAGGTCCGCCGCGCCGATCACGCCTTGCGCGGCCAGCATCTCGGCGTGCGCGAGGCTGCCTTCGATGTCGGCACGCCACAGCCGCTGGTCGAAGCCGACGCTGGCGGTGTAGCGCTGGACGAGTTCACTCATCGGCTCGCTGAACAGGGCCGACCAGGCCTTCTGCTTGTTGGCCAGGGGATCGTGGGACATGCGCTTGGTGTCGTGAGTTGGAAATACGTGGCATTGCGACGAGTCGCAACGGGGCTGGAACTACCTGCAAGAGGGAGTCCGTATTATCCGGTGCACGATGAGCCGCCCCGACGCCAACGACACCGACTTCCCGCCCACGGCCAGCCGCCCGGCCAGCCTGTGGCCCGAGACGACCCGGCAGACCGAGGCGCAGAGCTCCAGCTTCGCGATCACGCGCTTCGACCCCATTGCCGAAGAGCGCGCCCGGCTGCAGGCCCAGGCGGCCGCGGCCTTCGACGTCTGCCACCCGGCGCTGGCCCTGCGCGCCGTGCTGCTGGTGCAGGCGGTGCTGGCCGTCGTGGCCCTGGGCAACGCGTCGAGCTTGGCCGACTGGGGCGCACGACAGGCGGCGCTGGCCTTCGGCGGCGTCGCCGGCACGCTGCTGTGGCTGGTGGCCGTGTGTGCCTTGCGCCAACCGCTGCGCCGCGCCGGCGTGCCGGCGCGTGCCGCGGTGGTGCTGGCGCTGGGCGGCGCTGCCGCGCTGGCGGCCTGGCTGCCGCTGTGGTGGGTGGGTCTGTCGGGGGCGGCGGGCGGCTTGCGCCTGGCCGCCGTGGTCCTGGCGGGCGTGCTCTTTGCGGCCGGGATCTGGGCCTGGCTCGACTTGCGCTCGCGCATCTGGCACCCGGCGAACGCGAGCGCGCGGCTGGCGGAGCTGCAGTCGCGCATCCAGCCGCACTTCCTGTTCAACGCCCTGAACACGGCGCTGGCGCTGGTGCGCGCCGACCCGGGGCGCGCCGAAAGCGTGCTCGAAGACCTGGCGCAGTTGTTCCGCGTCGCCCTGGCCGACAGCGGCGCTTCGGTGGCGCTGGAAGAGGAGATCGACCTCGCGCGGCGCTACCTGGCCATCGAGCAGGTGCGCTACGGCCCGCGGCTGCAGGTGCGGTGGGACATCAGCGCCGATCCCCGGGTCGCCGCTGCGCGGGTGCCGCCGCTGGTGCTGCAGCCGCTGGTGGAAAACGCGGTGCGCCACGGCATCGAGCCGGTGCTGGATGGTGGCCGCATCGCGGTGCGCGCCACGGTGCAGCGCGGGCAGGTCGTGGTGGTGGTCAGCAACACCGTCGGCAGCGAGCCCGGCACGCCCGGCCACGGCATGGCGCTGCACAACGTGCGCGAGCGGCTGCGGCTGCTGCACGACGTGGCGGCGCAATGCGACGTGTGGCAGGAGCCCACCGCCGAGGGCGCGATGTTCCACGCCCGCATCGTGCTGCCCTTGCCTTGAGCTCAGGCACGGCGCCGGCTGCGCACGCCATGCATCCCTTGCGCCTGCTCATCGTCGACGACGAGGCGTTGGCCCGGCTGCGACTGCGCTCGCTCGTCGACAGCCTGCCCGAGGCAGGCGCGGTGGTGGTGGGCGAGGCTGGCGATGCCGAAGCCGCGCTGGCGCAGCTGCAGGCCGTGCCCGTCGACGCCGTGCTGCTGGACATCCGCATGCCGGGACGCGACGGCCTGCGGCTGGCGGCGGCGCTGCAGGCGTTGCCACAGCCGCCGGCGGTGGTGTTCGTGACCGCCCACGCCGAGCACGCGCTGCAGGCCTTCGACCTGGAGGCAGTGGACTACCTCACCAAGCCGGTGCGCCGCGAGCGCCTGCTGGCGGCACTGCAACGCGTGAAGCAGCGTTTGCGCCCCGAGGGCGGGCCGCTGCCCGAGGGCCCGGCCCTCGTCGTCAACGACCGCGGTCGCGTGCTGCGGCTGCCGCACGCCGAAGTGCTGTATCTGAGGGCCGAGCAGAAGTACGTGACGCTGCGCACCGCCGAGCACACCTATGTGCTCGACGACACGCTGACCGAGCTGGAGCACCGCCTGGGCGGGGCCTTCATCCGCGTCCACCGCAACGCGCTGGTGGCGCGGCGCGCCATCCGCGCGCTGGAACTGCGCGACGCCGACGCCGACGGCTGGGCCGTGCGCGTGGCGCCGCTCGACGAATGGCTGGCCGTTTCGCGGCGCCAGGTGGCGGCGGTGCGGGCCGCGCTGGCCGGCGGCGACGAGCCGTCGGCTCGGATTTCCCCCTCTCCCGCTGGCGGGAGAGGGCCGGGGTGAGGGCGCTTGGCGCGCCGGCCCCTCACCCCAGCCCTCTCCCCGCCAGCGGGGCGAGGGAGCAGGGCAGGGCCGCTTGCGGGCCTAGACGATGCGCTCCACCGACACCGGGTGCGCCGGTGTGCCGGTGGCTTCGAAGGCATCCAGGTTGGCCAGCGTGACGCCGGCGATGGCGGCCAGCGCGTCTTCGGTGAAGAAGGCCTGGTGCCCGGTGACGACGACGTTGGGCATCGTCAGCAGCCGCGCGAAGACGTCGTCGTGGATGACCTCGGCCGAGAGGTCGCGGAAGAAGAGGTCGCCTTCCTCCTCGTAGACGTCCAGGCCCAGGCTGCCCAGCGTGCCTGACTTGAGGGCGTCGATCGCCGCGCGGGCGTCGAGCACCGCACCGCGGCTGGTGTTGATGAGCATGGCGCCGTGTTTCATGCCCGCCAGTGCCGCGGCGTCGATGAGGTGGCGCGTCTGCGGCGTCAGCGGGCAGTGCAGGCTGACGATGTCGCTGGCCGCCAGCAGTTCGGGCAGCGGCACGTAGCGCGCGCCCAGCGCCTCGCAGGCCGGGTTGGGGCGCGGGTCGAAGGCCAGCAGGTGGCAGCCGAAGCCGGCCATGATGCGGCAGAAGCATTCGCCGATCTTGCCGGTGCCGACCACGCCCACGGTGCGGCCGTGGAGGTCGAATCCCAGCAGTCCGTCGAGCGCGAAGTTGCCCTCGCGCACCCGGGCGTGGGCGCGGTGGATCTTGCGGTTCAGCGTCAGCACCAGCGCCGC
The DNA here is from genome assembly GCA_030680415.1 of Rubrivivax sp. Classification (GTDB taxonomy): domain Bacteria; phylum Pseudomonadota; class Gammaproteobacteria; order Burkholderiales; family Burkholderiaceae_C; genus Rubrivivax. The sequence continues at coordinate 14,746 of JAUXVE010000054.1, read as the reverse complement.
CGTGTACTCGGCCACCGCGTACGGCGAATACTCGGGCACGCGGCCGACCGCGATGCCGAGCGCTGCCGCCGCGGCCAGGTCGACATGGTTGAAGCCGGCGCAGCGCAACACCAGCAGGCGCACGCCCAGGCGCTGCAGGCCGCGCAGCACCTCGGCGTCGAGGTGGTCGTTGACGAAAGCGCAGACCGCGTCGGCGCCGGTGGCGGTGGCCACCGTGGTGGTGTCGAGCCGCGCTTCGAGGTAGACGAAGGTGTGGCGCCGCTGCGTGCTCGCGCGCTCGATGGCGTCGCGGTCGTAGGGGCGGGTGCTGTAGACGGCGACGCGCATGGTGTGATCCCCGAACGTTGAAAGTGGCGGCGGCCGCGGCTTCAGCCGGTGTTGCGCAGTCCGGCCGCGATGCCGTTGATCGACAGGTGGATGCCGCGCTGCAGCCGCTCCAGGCTTTCCGGCCCCTGGTCGGGGCTGCCGGCGCGCCGCCGGTAGCGGCGCAGCAGTTCCACCTGCAGGTGGTTGAGCGGGTCCAGGTAGGGGAAGCGGTGTGCGATCGAGCGTGCCAGCGCCGGGTTGGACTGCAGCCGGTCGCCCTCGGCGGTGATCAGCGCCAGCGCGTCGTGCGCGCGCTGCCATTCGGCGCGCAGGGCGCCGAAGATGCGCCGCGCCGCCGCCTTGTCCTCCACCAGTTCGACATAACGCGCGGCGATGCGCAGGTCGCTCTTGGCCAGCACCATGTCCAGGTTGGACAGCAGCGTGCGGAAGAACGGCCACTGCTTGTGCATGCGTTGCAGCAGCTCGACGCGTGCGGCGCGCTGATCGGGGGCGGCGGCGGCCAGGTAGGCCTCGATGGCGGTGCCGAAGCCGCACCAGCCGGGCAGCGCCATGCGGCACTGGCCCCAGGAGAAGCTCCAGGGGATGGCGCGCAGGTCTTCGATGGCACGGCGGGTCCGGCCTTCCTTGGGGCGGATGGCCGGGCGCGAGCCGATGTTCAGTTCGGCGATCTCGCGGATCGGCGTGGCGGCGAAGAAGTAGTCGGTGAAACCCGGCGTCTCGTAGACGATCTTGCGGTAGGCCTGCATGCTGGCGGCGCTGATCTCGGCGGCGGCGTCCAGGAACGCCCGCGGGGCCGACTTCGTCGGGTGCAGCAGCGTGGCCTCGAGCGTGGCGGCGACCAGTGTTTCCAGGTTGCGGCGGCCGATCTCCGGGTGCGCGTATTTCGACGCGATGACCTCGCCCTGCTCGGTGAGGCGGATCTGCCCGTTCACGGTGCCCGGCGGCTGCGCCAGGATGGCCTGGTAGCTGGGCCCGCCACCGCGCCCGACGGTGCCGCCGCGGCCGTGGAACAGACGCAGCGTGATCGCCTGGCCGTGGCCGCCTGCCGGCCCGCTGCCCGCTTCGTGGGCCAGGCCGCCGAACAGCGCCACCAGCGCGGTCTCGGCGCGGTACAGCTCCCAGTTGCTGGTGAAGAAGCCGCCGTCCTTGTTGCTGTCGCTGTAGCCCAGCATCACGTCCTGCTCGGCGCCGCTGTTCACCACCAGCGCCTGGATGCCGGGCAGGGCGTAGAACTCGCGCATGATGGGCTCGCTGCGGCGCAGGTCGGCGATGGTCTCGAACAGCGGCACCGTGATCAGCGCGGCACGGGCACCGGCGCCGCCGCCCGTGGCCTCGTCCAGCGTGCCGGTGAGCAGGCCGGTCTCCTTCTGCAGCAGCAGCACCTCGAGCAGGTCGCTCACCTCTTCGGTGTGCGAGATGATGTAGTGGCGGATGGCCTCGCGGCCGTAATCGGCCCGCGCCTGGCGCGCCGCTTCGAAGATCTCCAGTTCGCTGCGCGCCAGTGCCGAATACTCGGCGCCGTGCACACGCAGCGGCCGCGCGTCGTTCAGCAGCGCCAGCAGGCGTGCGCGGCGCGCCGGTTCGGGCAGGGCGGCGTAGTCGGGCTCCAGGCGCGCCACGCGCAGCAGCTCAGCGACCACGGCCTCGTGCTTGTCGGAGCTCTGCCGCAGGTCCAACGTGGCGAGGTGGAAGCCGAAGACCTGCACCGCGCGCATCAGCGGCGCCAAGCGCGGGCCCACCAGCGCCTGCGCGTGCTGGGCCTTCAGCGAACGCTCGATGACCTGCAGGTCGCGCAGCAGGGCGCCGGCGTCGGCGTACGGATCCTGCGGCGCCACGGCGTGGCGCAGCGCCTCGGTGCCGGTCAGTCGCTGCAGCGTCGCCGCCAGCCGGGCGTAGCAGCCGATCAGCGCGCGGCGGTAGGGCTCGTCGGCACGGTGCACGCTGAGGTCGGGCGAGGCCGCGGCCAGCGCCGCCATCTCGGGCGACACCGGCGCCAGCGTTCCCGACATCGACAGCTCGGCGCCGAGTTCGTGCACCTCGACCAGGTAGAAGCGCAGCACCACCTCGGCCTGGCGCGCCAGCGCGTGGCGCAGCGTGGCGGCACTGACGTTGGGGTTGCCGTCGCGGTCGCCGCCGATCCAGTGGCCCATGCGCAGGAAGGGCGCCACCGGGTGGCCCGGCAGTGCACGTTCGAGGTCGCGGTACAGGCGCGGGATCTCGCGCAGGAAGGTTGCCGGGTAGTAGGACAGTGCGTTCTCGATCTCGTCGTCCACGGTCAGCCTGGCCGTGCGCAGCATGCGCGTCTGCCAGAGCTGGGTGACGCGGGCGCGGATCAACGCCTCGTTGTCGGCGCGGCGTTCGGGCGTGGCGAGGTCGTCGCGCTCGCCCACCAGCGCGGCGATGGCGCGTTCGGCATCGAGGATGCTCTTGCGCTGCACCTCGGTGGGGTGGGCGGTGAGCACCGGCGAAATGTAGGCGTGCGCCAGGGTCTGCGCGATCTCGGCGGCGCGATGGCCGGCCCGGTGCAGGCGTTCGAAGGCCAGCGCCAGCGAACCTTCCTGCTGGTGGCCTTCACGTTCGTGCACGGCGCGGCGGCGCACGTGGTGGCGGTCCTCGGCGATGTTGGCCAGGTGACTGAAATAGCTGAAGGCGCGGATCACCGTCACCGTCTGGTCCGCCGACAGGTTCTTCAGCAGGCGGTCGAGCACGCGCCCGGCGCTGGCGTCGGCCTTCAGACGGTAGGCCACCGAGAGCTGGCGGACGCGTTCGATCAGCTCGAACGGTTCGGCGCCTTCCTGTTCGCGGATGACGTCGCCGAGGATACGCCCCAGTAACCGGATGTCTTCGACCAGCGGCCGGTTCTTGCTGGCGGCGTCGCTTTCAGCGGCACCGCGCCTTGCTTTGGTGCGCGTCGGGGGCGCAGGGCGTGCGGCAGTGGTGCGGGGCATCGGCAGCTCCGGGGCATGTAACCAGGTTACCAATTCTGATCGCAAACACCGTGCCCGGCCGCCGGCTGCGGCGCAGGCTGGCGTGCCTGGCACGGCCCGGCGGCTGGCTATCATTCGGGGCCATGACTGCACCCACCATCATCGCCACCCGCGAGAGCCGCCTTGCGCTGTGGCAGGCCGAACACGTGCGCGACACGCTGGTCGCCGACCACGGCCTGGCGGTGGAACTGCTGGGCATGACGACCCGCGGCGACCAGATCCTGGACCGCGCGCTGTCCAAGGTGGGCGGCAAGGGCCTGTTCGTGAAGGAGCTGGAAACCGCGCTCGAAGAGGGCCGGGCGCACCTCGCCGTGCATTCGCTGAAGGACGTGCCGATGGACCTGCCGGCCGGCTTCGTGCTGGCCGCCATCTGGGAACGTGAAGACCCGCGCGACGCCTTCGTCTCCAACCGCTATGCCGGTCCGGCCGAGCTGCCGCCGGGTGCCGTGGTCGGCACCTCCAGCCTGCGCCGTGTCGTGCAACTGCTGGCGGCGCGGCCCGACCTGCGCATCGAGCCGCTGCGCGGCAACCTCGACACACGGCTGCGCAAGCTCGACGAAGGCGGCTTCGACGCCATCGTGCTGGCGGCGGCGGGCCTGAAGCGGCTCGGGCTGGCCGCGCGCATCCGCTCGCTGTTCGACCCCGAGGCCATGATCCCGGCCGCCGGGCAGGGCGCGTTGGGTCTGGAGGTGCGCGAGGACGCTCACGCGCTGCGCGAGCTGCTGGCGCGCACGCTGCACCGGCCCACCTTCCTGGCCTGCCACGCCGAGCGCGCCGTCTCGCGCGCCCTGGGCGGCAGCTGCAGCGTGCCGCTGGCCGCGCACGCGGTGTGGCAGGGCGACACGCTGCGGCTGGACGCCGCCCTCGGTGACGCCGAGGAAGTCACCCGGCCCTTGCTGCGTACCCGGCTGCACGCCGTGGTGGCCGACGAAGCGGCGGCGCGGGCTCTGGGCGAACAGGCGGGCGCGCAACTGCGCCGTGCCGGCGCCGGCAGCTACCTGCCCGCGATGTGAGGCTGCGATGCGGCTGATCGTCACCCGCCCGCGGGCCCAGGCCGCGGCCTGGGTGCGTGAACTGTGCTCGCTCGGGCAGGACGTGGCGGCCCTGCCGCTGATCGACATCGCAGCGCTGGACGACCCGGCGCCCCTGTATCGGGCCTGGCAGCGCCTGGATGGCTACGCGCTGGTGATCTTCGTCAGCGCCAACGCGGTGCAGCACTTCTTTGCTGCCGCGCCTGCGGGCAGCGGCTGGCCCGCCAAGGTGCTGGCCGGGTCCACCGGGCCGGGCACGTCGGCGGCGCTGCGTGCTGCGGGTGTGCCGGCGGCGGCGCTGGTCGAGCCGGCCGCCGACGCGCCGGCCTTCGATTCCGAGGCGCTGTGGGCGCAGGTGAGCGGCCAGGACTGGGCCGGGCGCCGCGTGCTCGTGGTGCGCGGCGAAGACGGGCGCGACTGGCTGGCCGAGACCCTGCGCGCGCGCGGTGCGGCGGTGGACTTCGTCGCCGCCTACCGCCGCCGGCCGCCGCTGTGCAGTGCGGCCGAAGCGGCCTTGCTGCAGTCGGCGCTGGCGGCGCCGGCAGAGCACCTGTGGCTCTTCAGCAGCAGCGAGGCGGTGGCCAACCTGCGGGCCCTGGCGCCGGCAGCCGACTGGTCGCGCAGCGCCGCGCTGGCGTCACACTCGCGCATCGTGCAGGCGGCACGCGCGGCGGGTTTCGGCCGCGTCGATCTCGCCGCGCCGGTGCCGGCCGCCGTGGTGGCGCTGCTCAGCACCTGGCCTGCCCGGGCTGCGCCGATAGAATCCAGCCCCCAGTGACCGAGACGCCTGCACCCCCACCCAACGTGCCCGACGACGCGGCCATGCCGCCGGTGCCCCCGGCGTCTGCTGCGTCTGCTGCGTCTTCTGCGCCGGCCGAGCAGGCTGCGCCGGCCGCGAAGGCAGCGCCACCTGCGGCCGTGCCCGGGCGCTGGATCGCCGCCGGTGCGACGGTGCTGGCCGCCGTGTCGGCGGCGGCGCTCGTCTTCGCATGGAACACCCAGCAACGTGTCAAGTCACTCGAGACCGAGCTCGTGAAGCGTCAGCAGGACAGCGCCAGCCTGTCCACCGAGGCGCGAACGCTGGCGCGCCAGGCCGAGGTCACGGCACGCGAGGCCGCCGCCAAGATGGCGCTGCTGGAGGCGCGCGTGGCCGAGACCTCGATGCAGCGCAGCCAGTTCGAAGACCTGATCCAGTCGCTGGCGCGTTCGCGCGACGAGAACGTGCTCGCCGACGTCGAAGCGGCGATCCGCGTGGCGCTGCAGCAGGCGGCCATCACGGGCAGCGCCGAACCACTGGTGCTGACGCTCAAGCAGGCCGACGAACGCCTGGCGCGCTACAACCAGCCGCGGTTGGAGCGCGTGCGCCGGGCGGTGGTGCAGGACCTGGAGCGTACGCGCTCCGCCGGCGTCACCGACATCACGGTGCTGAATATCCGGCTCGACGAGGTCATCCGGCAGGTCGACGACCTGCCGCTGTTGGCTGCACCCGAGCGGCGTGCCGCCGCGACGCCGGCAGCGACGCCGCCGCGGCGCGCCGGCCCGGACTCTTCGGCACCCGTCGCGCCGGCGCTCCCGGCCAGCGGCGCCGGCTGGAGCGAGCATCTGGCCGAGACCTGGCGCCACTTCGGCGAGCAGGTGTGGCAGGAGGTCAAGGGCCTGGTGCGCGTGACGCGCATCGACAACCCCGAAGCGATGCTGGTGGCACCCGAGCAGGCCTTCTTCCTGCGCGAGAACCTCAAGCTGCGGCTGCTGAACGCGCGCCTGGCGCTGCTGTCGCGGCAGTTCGATGCCGCGCAGTCGGACCTGCGCGACGCCCAGGCGGCGCTGGACCGCTACTTCGACCGCAGCTCGCGCCGCGTCGTTGCCGCCAGCGACACGGTGCGCCAGGTGATGGCTCAGTCGAGGCTGGTCACCACGCCGCGCCCCGACGCCACGCTGGCGGCCATCGCGGCGGCATCGGCCGGGCGCTGAGACGGCGCCGGGGCAGCAGGCCATGCGCGGCGTCATCTGGTTGTTGCTGCTGTTCGTGGTGGCCGTCGTGGCGGCCACCACGCTGGGCAGCAACGACGGGCTGGTGACGCTGTACTGGCGCGGCTGGCGCACCGACTTCTCGCTCAACCTGTTCGTGATCCTGGTCCTCGTCGCCTGCGGCGTGCTGGTCGTGGCGGCGCAGGCCATCCAGTCCTTGGTGAGCCTGCCGCGGCGTGCCGGCGAGTGGCGCGCGCTGCGCCGCGAACGCGCTGCCGAGGCGGCGCTGCGCGAGTCGCTGGTCGAATACTTCAGTGCGCGCTTCGGGCGTGCCCGCAAGGCAGCGCAGAAGGCGCTGGCGGTGGCCGAGGAAACTCCGGCGCTGGCCACCGACGCCGGTTTCCGCGTGGTGGCCGAACTGCTCGCCGCCGGCAGCCTGCACCGGCTGCAGGACCGCAGCAATCGTGACGAAACCCTGGAGCGCGCGATGAAGGCGGCGCGCCAGGGCAGCGGCCCGCGCACCGCCGAGGAAGCTGCACGGCTGCTCGGCGCCGAATGGGCGCTCGACGACCGCGACGCGCCGCGTGCACTGGATTTGCTGGCCGCGCTGCCGCCCGGCGCCGCGCGCCGCACCCATGCCCTGCGGCTCAGGCTGAAGGCCGCGCGCATGGCGCAGCAGCCGCTGGAAGCGCTGCAGACGGCCCGCCTGCTGGCCAAGCACCAGGCGTTTTCGCCGCTGGTGGCGCAGAGCCTGCTGCGTTCGCTGGCCGCCGACACGCTGGAGGGTGCGCACGACGTGCAGCAACTGCGCCGCCTGTGGAGCCATATCGACGCCGCCGATCGCCGCGACGCGCAGGTCGCGTCGCGCGCCGCGCTGCGCGCCGTGCAGCTGGACGCCGCCGAGGACGCGCGGCAATGGCTGCGCCCGTTCTGGGAGCGGCTGTCGGAACTGCCGCGCGAAGACCGCGAGGCCGTGGCGCTGGCGCTGATCGAGGCACGGCCGGGCATCGGCGGCGACTGGCTGCCGCGCCTGGAAAGCGCGGCCCAGGCCTACGGCCACGAAGGCGCCGTGGTCGCCGCGGTGGGCATGGTGTTCGCCGAGCGCCAACTCTGGGGCAAGGCAAGGCGGCTGCTCGAACAGGCGGCCGATGCACCCGGGCTGTCGTCCCGAACACGACGCGCGGCCTGGCGGCAACTGGCGGCGCTGGCGCGCGAGGAGTCCGACGAGCCGCGTGCCGTCGAATGCGAGCGCGCCGCTGCGGCGATCGACTGACGAGGCAGCCTGCGGACAGGCTATACTTCAAGGCTGCACGCGGCTGTAGCTCAGTTGGATAGAGTACTTGGCTACGAACCAAGGGGTCGTGGGTTCGAATCCTGCCAGCCGCACCAGAATTTACGTTCTAGATCAACCGCTTAGACGCTTCGGCCTCTAGGCGGTTTTTCTTTGTGCGCGACTTTCTGCGCGACCTTTCCTGATTTCATCCGTTGACCACCCGCAGCAGCGTGGTTCGGCCGCGCGTCTCGCGCACCTTGTTGGCCGCCTCCACCAGACGCGCGATCGTGGCAGCGGCGTAGTGCTGCGGCATGCCGGTCAGGGCATGCCCCAGTCGGGTAGGGCGGTCGCCTCTGCTGCCGACAGTCCTTCGAGGCGGGCAGCCGTACTGCTGCCCAGTTCCAGGATGCGGCTGTAGCGTTCGCAGGCATAGGCAAACGTCTCGCGTTTCACGTAGTCGATGTCAAGCAGTCACTCTCGTCGAGGCGAGCCAGTCAATCCCAGCGTGCGCCGTTTGCAGTTGTGGAAGACGTGCGCCGCTTCATGCACGACGAAGTCATCGAAGCGACTCGGAGTGCCGAAGTAGTCCATCGCGACAAAGCAGGTCGTCTCGGCGCTCAGGCCGACGATGGGGCGCGCGTGTTTCGACATCGGCTTCGCACCGCAGCTCAACAGGTACAGATTGGCCAGATCCCACACCGTGCTCAGCCAAGGGGTAGTGACCAGTGACCAGCACGGCCTCGATCGTGGCCGGGGTCAAGAACACGACTGACCGTTCGAGTGCATCCAGCACCGTGCCGTGTTCTTGTTCGGCGAACAAGCCGTGCACCATCGGCGCCAGTTTGGCCCTGGTGAACACGGGAAGATCGATGTCCGCGAGCGCCGCGGGCGCGACAGCGCCAGTCGTTCGCCGACGCACCGCGGCCACCAGCGCTTTGCGCGCGGCAGAATCGGCAAACTGCACGCGAGCCAGAAAGTTGTCGCCTGGCCAGTGAGGCGACAGCTCGTCGTGTTCTCCCGTGCGCAGGTAGCGATCAATTCCTGCTTGATGCGGTGAGCGTGGCATGCGGCAGATCAGCTGTGTCGGTCGAAGGCCTTAGGATTTCAGCATAGCCGTTGCGGGTGCAGCCCGATCCAATCGGCACGGCGGTTCCGTTCAGGGGATGGACGGCCCTTGAACTCTTCCATCCTTCAAACCGTTGCCTGCGCCAAGAGCCAAGACGATGAGCCACCCTCAGTACGGCCGCACCTGGTGGGGCGCCCAGTGGCTGCAGGCCCTGACGCAGATCGACCACGACAACCGCCTGCCACGGGGCCGCACCTACGCCAACCGGGGCGCGGTGCGCGACCTGGTCGTGGCGAATTCCAAGGTCACGGCCAGTGTGCAGGGCTCGCGCCCGAAGCCCTACGACGTCGAAATCGGCGTACCGAAAGTTGATGGTCCACAGGCCGGCCGCCTGATGGACCGTCTCGCGGAAGACCCGGGCCTGGTGGCAGGCCTGCTCAACCGCGAACTCGACCCCACCGTGTTGCAGATGGCGCAGCAGCTGAGGATTCCCATCTTCCCGGCGCGTTGGAGCGACCTGAAGATGCACTGCTCCTGTCCCGATTGGGCGGTGCCGTGCAAGCACCTGGCCGCCGTCATCTACCTGCTCAGCCAGCAGATCGATGCCGACCCGTTCCTGGTGTTCAGCCTTCGCGGCATCGACTTGCCTGCGCTACTCAAAGAGCGCGGCGTGCAGCTTGACGATGCCGGGGCGACCGCGGTGCCGACCGTGGCGCAGGCCTTGTTTGGCGGCGAGTCGGCGACCGCAGAATCTCGCGTCGGCGTCGCAGCCGCCGAAGCTTCAGAAGCCAGCGCACTGTCGCAGCTGGACCTCACCACCATCCCGGACCTGCGCCAGACACTGTGGCGGGTGTTGCCGGCCAACCCGGTGTTCCATCGCGGCGGCGACTTTCGGGAGCTGGCCCAGGCGCAGCTGGCCCGTGTCGCGCGACGGGCAGCGAAGGCGATGGAGTCAAGCGCCGCAGAGCATCCCGTTGCCCTGCCCACGGGCCGGCTGCGGCTGACGGTCGACGATAGCGCCGTGGTCGCGATGGCCGGCGTCGAGGCGGGCGGCGCGACCATCGGCACGCTGCCCGAGCTGCTTGATCTGCTGGACGCCATCGCGCCTTCGCAGCTTGACGATCTGCCCACTGGGCTGGCCGCGTTGTGGCAGCTGCGCTTGCTGGCATGGCACCTGCTGGCCAAGGGCGCCGTGGTTCCCGAGCTGATGCTGCTGGCCTCTCACACGTTGGTCCTGCGCTGGCTGCCGGCCGAACTCGACGCCACGGTGCGCGACATCGTGCAACGCGCGGCCACCGGCGTGCCGGCCGGCCTGGTGCAGCGCAGGCAAGGTCGCAAGTCCACCGCGCTGTCGGAGGGGCACCAAGCCCGGTTGCTGCTTTCGCTGCTGCTGGACCGCGGTGTATTCGCGGGGGCTGAATCGAGTGCGGTGACTGCGGCCAAGCCCAAGGCCCTGGAAGGCAAGGTTCCCCAACTGTTCTTCGGCACCGGACGCGGCCACTTCGACGGCCCTGGCGAGACCGCCTGGCCGGGCAGCATCCAGACCTGGCTGTCTCGCCTGCACCTGGCGCGGCAGCCCATAGCGCCCGTGCTGCAGCTCGACGAATCTGCCAGCGGCGACGGCTTCGCGCTGTCCATCGCCGTCGCCGACGAAGCGCAGTCGCTGCACAGGCCCACGCCACTGGCCACGGTGATGAAGGCGCCGGCCTGGCAGGCCCGGCGCATGGCGGTGCTGCAGACCGTGGCGCTGCTGGCGGAGTTTCATCCGCCGCTGGCCGGCTATGTGCGTTCTGGCCACGGCCGGTGCGTCACCGTCGTTCCTGAAGGCGGACCAGATCTTCTCGTTCGACTGGCAGGTGGCGCTGGGCGAACAAACGCTGACGCCCAAGGAATTCGAGCGCTTGCTCGGCAAGACCACGGGCGTGGTGCGCTTCAGGGGCGAATACGTCTATCTCGACCCGGGCGCCATCGAGCAGTTGCGCCAGCAACTGGCCAAGCCGCCGCGCCTGGGCGCGCAGGACCTGCTGCGCGTTGCCCTGGCCGGCAGCTTCGAGGGCGCGCCGGTGGGCCTCAACAAGGCGGCGCAGAAGCTGCTGGACGAGCTCAAGGACAGTGCCCCGATCGCCTTGCCGAACGGGCTGCAGGCTGCCATGCGGCCCTACCAGGTACGCGGCTACGAATGGCTGGCACGCAATGCCCGGCTCGGCCTGGGCAGCGTGATCGCCGACGACATGGGCCTGGGCAAGACGCTGCAGGTGATTGCGCTGCTGCTGCACCTGAAGGAGCGTGGCGAGCTGGACGCCGGCCGCGCGTTGGTGATCGTGCCCACCAGCCTGCTGACCAACTGGCAGAAGGAAGTGGTGCGCTTCGCGCCGGCCTTGTCGGTGGAGATCTACCACGGCAGCAAGCGGGCCCTCGCCTACGACACCGCTGGCACGGCGCGCACCGACGTGTTGCTGACGACCTACGGCGTGGCGCGTGCCGAGTCGGCCGGGCTGAAGGCCTTGCCTTGGCGCATCGTGGTGGTGGACGAAGCGCAGAACCTGAAGAACCCGGCGGCGGCGCAGACGAAGGCGGTCAAGGCGATCGGTGCGGCCACGCACGTGGCGATGAGCGGCACGCCGGTGGAGAACCGCTTGTCGGACTACTGGTCGATCGTCGACTTCGCGCAGGCGGGCTACCTCGGTGGCCTCGCGCATTTCGGCCGTGAGTTCGCCACGCCCATCCAGACCGACCGCGACGCTGCCGCGGCCGAGCGACTCAAGCGTGTGCTGGCGCCCTTCCTGCTGCGACGCCTGAAGAGCGACAAGACCATCATCAGCGACCTGCCCGACAAGATCGAGCAGAACCAGCACTGCACGCTGAGCAAGGCGCAGGTGGCGCTGTACGAATCGGTCGTGCGCGAGGGCCTGGCCAGCATCGCCGGCGAGTCCGACACCTTCCAGCGCCAGGGCTTGGTGCTGCAGATGATCCTGGCGCTCAAGCAGGTCTGCAACCACCCGGCGCAGTACCTCAAGCAAGGTGGCGACGATCCACTGGCTTCGGGCAAGGTCGAACGGCTGTTCGATCTGCTCGACGAGATCGAGGCCGCGCGCGAGAAGGTGCTGGTCTTCACCCAGTTTCGCGAGATGGGCGAACTGCTGCAACGCTGGCTGCCTGAACGTCAGAGTCAGCGCCGAGGACGCGAGCCTCAATTCCTGCACGGCGGCGTGGCCCGTGCGCGACGCGACAAGATGGTCGAGCGCTTTCAGACCGAACCTGCCGAACGCGTCTTCCTGCTGTCGCTGAAGGCGGGCGGCACGGGCCTGAACCTGACCGCGGCCAGCCACGTGGTGCACTTCGACCTCTGGTGGAACCCTGCCGTCGAAGCGCAGGCCACTGACCGCGCCTACCGCATCGGACAGCAGCGCAACGTGCAGGTGCACCGTTTCATCACCCGGGGCACCTTCGAGGAACGCATCGACGCCATGATCCGCAGCAAGCGCGAGCTGGCCGAGATGGCCGTGGGCACCGGCGAGACGTGGATCGGGCAACTGCCCGAGCAGGAGCTCAAGCGTTTGTTCGAATTGGGACAGCGGGCCTGACCAACGCCTGCATCGACGAGGCGAACGGGGGCCGGCGCCAGCCGACAGGCGCTGCGGGATTGGCAAGAAACTACATCTGGCCAGTAATTTGCATAAACTGGCCTTAGCCAGTATAGTGCCGGCCCGGTGAAAGCGACTCCCACGCCAATGAGTTTTCCTCTCCGCATCTCCGACCAATTGAAGCCACATCTGCGGGCGTTGCGCAAGCGCCTTGGGCTGACGCAGTCCCAGTTGGGTCTCTTGGTGGGCGTCAAGCAAGCCCGCATCGCCGAGATCGAGGCCAATCCTGGAACCGTCAGCCTGGACCAACTCACGAAGGTACTGGCGGCGCTGGGCGGCACCTTGCATCTGCACAGCACCGATAGTCCAGGCTCCGAAAGCCGGGAGGTGCCTGCCGCAGAGCCGAAGGAACCGCAGTCCGCGCCAAGGTCGGCAGCGAAGCGGGCTCCAAACCCTGCGGGGCGCCGCAGTCCATCCGTGGCTACCCAGTCTGCACCGCGGACCGGCATCGTGATTCGTCCGAAGAAGGGCACCTGGTGACGACTGCGCTCAATGCCTGGATGAACGGCGAGTTGGTGGGCACCTGGACCGTCGATCGTGCCACGCACTCTTTCGTCTACGACGCTTCCTGGCTCAGGTCGCCCAAGGTCCGATCGCTGTCGTTGTCACTGCCCATCACCACCTCGCGCGAGGTCCGCGGCGATGCGGTTGCCAACTACTTCGACAACCTGCTGCCGGACAACGACAGGATTCGGGAACGTCTGAGCCGGCGCTTCAAGACGAAGAGCGCCGACGCGTTCTCGCTGCTTGAGGCCATCGGCCGTGACTGCGTCGGTGCGGTTCAGTTGCTGCCCGAGGAGACGACCCCGGCAGGCTGGAACCGCGTCGAGTGCAAACCCCTGGACGAGGGGCAGATCGTCGACATCCTGCGGGCTGTTCCTGCCGACGTGGGGCCGGGCTCGCTACGCCAGCCCGACGACGATCTGTTCCGCATCTCGATCGCCGGTGCTCAGGAGAAGACTGCGCTCACCCAAGCGGGCGGGCGCTGGTGCCGGCCGCACGGCGCGACGCCGACGACGCACATCTTCAAGCTGCCACTGGGCCTGGTCGGCGGTTCGCGGCGTGTCGACCTCTCCGATTCGGTCCGGAACGAATGGGCCTGTGCACAGATCGTTGCGGAACTTGGCCTACCCGTGGCGCCGACGACGATGGCGACATTCGGCGACCAGACCGTCCTTGTCGTCGAGCGCTTCGACCGCGCGTGGATGGACGACGGCGCCTGGATCGCGCGGCTGCCGCAGGAAGACTTCTGCCAGGCGCTGGGGTTCTCGCCAAAGCAGAAGCACGAACACGACGGCGGGCCCGGCATGTCGAAGTGCCTGCAGTTGCTCACCGGCAGCGCCGATGCGCAGCAGGACACGTTGGCGTTTCAGCTCACGCAGCTGGCCTTCTGGTTGATGGCTGCGACCGATGGCCACGCCAAGAACTACTCGATCTTTCTGCAGCCTGGCGACACGTACGTCATGACGCCGCTCTACGACATCCTGTCGATGTGGCCCTACTTCGGCAAAGGCCCGAACCAGTACAACCGCCGGCAGGCGGGGCTGGCCATGGCGATACGTTCCAGGAATGTCCACTACCGCTTCGACACCATCCAGACCAGGCACTGGCACCAACTGGCCATGAAGAACGGCGGGCCGGTGGTCTGGAACGCGATGGTGGGCTTCGTCGAGCAGGTCGGCCCCGCGTTGGCGGCGGTCGAGGCGCGTTTGCCCAGGGACTTTCACAGCAAGTCCTGGGACGCCATCTCGAAGGGCATGATGGCCGAGGCCGAGCGGTTCCTGGCCGGCGTCGAAGGGCTCTGACGTGCAGCCATCGCTGCGCGACTCTTGCGCGGCTTCCCCAGGCGCTCCTGGGCACTTCGATGCGGAAAAGCGGGTTGAGGGCGCCGCACGGTCGTTGATTTCAATGACTGCAGCTCCGAAAAAGAGTCTCGACGGAAGTAGCTGTCGAGGTGAGGCGATGCGCCGACCTGGTCCTAACGCGGGGAAGGCCAATGTCCTGGGGGAAGTAACGGGTGCGTGCACCTCGGGAGCAGCCGGGTGGAGGGCAACAGGTTTGGCGCATGAGCCCGTACGAGAGACGACGAAGGGGTAACGCCCTTCCAGGAGGCAGTGCATGCCTTCCTCGCGGAGGTCACACCGACGACGACGCAAGGCAAAGGGGCTCTGGGCACTTGGCGGTTCCAGGGCGGAGTTCGGACATTGAGCCGCGACGAAGGCGACTCTCGAAGCGGGGACCCGGACTGGGGCCCAGCGGGAAGTCGCTGGATTCGCCACCGCGGCCTAAGATGTCGCGCGCACTGCACTGTGTCCTTCCGGCAAGCCTGCATGAAATGACGCTGCACTCCCGATAACTTCCGCTTCCATTGCAATCCGACGAGGAGACGGGCGATGGAAGCGACGAGCAAGGCGGTGCAGACGACGGGGTGCAGCGAGGGGCTGTTGCGG
>JAUXVE010000165.1 GCA_030680415.1 Rubrivivax sp. | reverse complement strand
CGCCGCCGCCGGCGCCGGCGGCGAGCCCGCGCGCGGCGCCGGTCGCACCTCCGCCTGCGGCGCAGACGACCTTCGATGCCGACCTCGACGTGGCGGCGATGGTGGCGGTTCTGGTTCAAGCCGCCCGGGAAGGTGTGCCGTTCTGCGAGGAATGTGCGCGGGCGGCAGCCGCGGCAGGGACCACGGCGTGAGCAGCGAACCGCACCAACAGATCGTGCAGGCCCTGTGGCCGCAGGGCAGCGCCTCCACTCGCAGCGTCTGGGCCGTGCTGGACTGCGCGCGCGACCCCGCGATCTATCGCCTGCTGCTCGAATCGCGGCTCGAGTTCCTGTCCCTGTACAGCGGGCGGCTGCCACGCGAGCTCGAGATGGTGTCGCCGCACATGGTGGAACTGCTGCCGGGCCACCGCTTCGTGGACCAGCTGCTCGACCAGGGCTGGGGCCGGGCGTGGGGAATCTTCCTGACGATCGGTGACCCGTCGAATCTGCGGCATCACCTGCGCAAGTTTCTGAAGGTGCAGGACGAAACGGGCCAGCGCCTCCTGTTCAGGTACTACGACCCGCGCGTGCTGCGCGCCTATCTGCCCACCTGCACCCCCGACGAGCTTCGCTTCGTCTTCGGCCCCGTCGACAGCTACTGCGTCGAAGCCGCTGACCCGGACGCCGGCATCGTGTCCTACCGCCTGCACCGCGGGGCTCTGCAGGCGACGACATCGGCGTTGGCGGCGTCGGCCTGAAGGCCGCCTCCCGGCGCACTCAGACCTCCGTCATCAACGGCCCGCTCGCGGGGTCGCAGCAAAGAAGCCAGGCGGCGCGCACGCCAGGGACCAGCACCAGGGGCCGCAGCGGCGGCGCCGGCGGCTCGAACGGCGCCCATATGCCGCCGGACTGCAGGCGCAGAAAGCGGCCGTCGGCAAGCGACAGCACGGCATGAACTGCCGGCGGCATACCGTCCCAACCCCGGTAAACCAGGGTGGCGCCCAGCGCGGTCGTTGCAGGGCCGAGCGGCATCAACCGCGTCACCGCATCACCCGCGCGTTGTGGGAAAAGGGTCTCAGAGAGCGACAACGCGTCGCCTTGACGAACGATGAGGCCGATCCGCAACCCGTCAGGCCCGGCCAGCATGGCCGGCGCCGACAGCGGGTGCAGTCCACGCAACTCGGAGTGACGCAGCGCCGTGCCTTCGTGAACCATCAGCGTCGTGCCTTCGGCATGGTCAGACCACAGGCCGCAGGCTATCCCGCCCGCCGAGGTCAGCGCCGCACTGCCGGCGCCCGCCGGCAACGGCAGCGACACCTCTTCGAAGAGTCGGGACGGGTTACCGGCAGTGCGGCCAAAGCAAAGTCGTCGCAGGCTGCGCCGGTTGGCAGCCAGCGCGAAGACTTCGACCGGGCCACCGCTGCGCTGCAGCGCCGGGCGCAACAGCGCCGCCGGCGACATCGGCAGCTGGAGCGACTGGCGCCGCAGCGTCGTGTCGACCGCGTGCACCACGGCCCCCTCGCGCCACAGTAGCCAGCGCGCAGGGTCGCGCCAGAACGGCCCGTCGCGAACCGGCACCAGTGGATCGTTCGCGCCAAGGGCCGCGGTGGCAATCTCGATCGCCTGCTGCTGCGAACGTTGCGGGCGGTCACCGTCGCCGTCATCCCAGGGCTTGTGCAGCACGACGACGTTGCCGCCGGGGCCGTGCCGAAGCAGCAGCAGGTCGCCCTGCTGCGTGGACAGAGCCGGCGCCCCGTAACCGGCGTCGCCCATGACCTCTGTCCAGGGCGCAGCGGCCGCGCCAGCCTGCCGCGCGACGCCGATGGCGGCCACGGCCAGCAGCGCCCGGCGTCGCATCAGGCCTCCGCCATGAACGGCCCGAGGTGCGGGTCGCAGACCAGGATGAAGGCACCGTGGGAGCCAGGTGCCAGCGTCAAGGGGCGCACCGGGGGCGCCACGAATTCGACCTGCTCGAGCAGGCCGCGTTCGTTCAGGTGCCACAGCGTGCCGTCGAGCAAGCGCAATACGAGATGAGTGCGCGGCGCGGCGCGGCCATCGTGTTCGTGCACCGCGGCGACCAGCAGCGCACCTTCGTCGACCGTGCCCGGCACTGGGCCCAGGCCCGTCCGGACCGAAACGGAGGCACCAGAAGGCGCGAAGCGGGCGCTGGCAATGGCGATGCCGTCGGCGGTCTGCACTGCGGCGGTCACGAGGACATCGCCTCCGTCCAGTGCCTGTACAGCCGGCGGGCAGGTGCTGAGCAGCTCTGCATCGGCCAGTCGTGCGACCTGCCAGTCTGCGCCGCGATGCAGCAGCAACGCGACACCGCCGGCGACCGCCGCCGTGGCTGCCACCATCAGACCGCCGGTCGGCGCGAACGCGGCACGGCCGGCGGCGGCAGCCAACGGCAGGCTGATCTGCTGTACGCGTTCGGCCGTGCCCGCGGCATGGCGCGCGAAGCGTAGCAAGTCCAGCCGTCGCCGGTCCGAGGACAACGCGAACAATTCGACGGGACCCCCGTCGCGTTGCAGCGCTGGCCGCAGCAATTCTGCCGGCGCTGTCGGCAATGTCAGCGACTGCAGCTGCAGCGTTGTATCCAGTGCGCAGACGACCGCCTGTTCGCGCCAGAGCAGCCAGCGCGACGGGTCGCGCCAGAACGGTGCGTCGCGCACCGGCACCAGCAAGTCGCAGGCGTCGTGGCCGACGTCCAGCAGGCGCAGAGGCGCCGATCCTCCTGTGCCTTGGCGGTCGGAGTCGTCCTCGCCCCAGCCCATGCGGTACAGCGTGCCGTGGTCAGGGCCGGCCTGCAGCAGCAGCGTGTCGCCTTCGTTCTCATCGAAGGCCGGGACACCGTGGCCGGCGCCGGCGGCCGTGATCCGCCAATCCTGGACCTTCACGACACAGGGCGCGCTCTCGACCACACCCGTCGGCGTCTCGAGCAGCAGTACGACACTGCGCTCGCCCGGCCCGGTGTCGTGCTCCGGCAACTCCAAGGGCAGGTCGGCCCTCCAGCGCGCGCCAGGCGCGAGTCGCAGGCGCGGCGCCTGTCCTTCAGGTGGGACGAAGTTCTGCCGGTTGCTGATCACGGCCGGCGCCGCGTCGGGCCGCCGCGACACCCGCCACAGCGGTTTGTCGAGCAGGGCCGCGGGGTTGTCGAACTCGACCGCCTCGGCGCCTACATTGGAGATCGTGAGAGCGACGACGCAAGGGCCGCCAGGGGCGGCGGGCGGGCCCGGCAGGAGCGTGATGTCGATCATGGCTGGGCGCGCTTCATGGCTTCTTGTTCTTGGTCGAGTCGCTGTCGAGCTTGGAGTTGTCCCAGCCGCGCATGCGCAGCAGGCACTGTCCGCAGAACCCGTGCCGGTCTGGCTGGTAGGACATCAGGCATTTCGGATCCAGCGTGTCGTGGACCTTCAGCGCGTTGGCGTCGCTGTGCGGCGGCTTGGTGTGCGGCAGGAACAAGTGGTGCCCGATCTCGTGGGCGAAGGTCTGGACAAGTGGCCGCCACAAGGCGAAGACGACCGTTTCCCGCACGCGACCGACGGCGTCGATCGCCGACCCACGAAGCCCGTCGTGGTCGGCCTGGCCCGAGTCTACGTATTCCTTCGTGCCGCTGTGCAGGTACTCCCAGTGCAGCACTACGACGCCCGGCTTGGCCTTGGCGCCGGACGGGCCGGCGCCGGCGATTGCGGGGTAATTGATGGCCAGCCGCTTTGCCGGCGGCTTCAGCTTTTCCTCGAGGGTGACCGAGAAGGCGCGCAGCGTGCGGTAACCCTGAGAGCGAAGGTAGTCGCGGGTCTGGTTCAGCCGCGCGCGGCGCGCGTTCGTCGCCGCTGCGGCCGGGTCGGGCGCAGCCCCTGGCAGCGGCGGCGGCACGGGTGCGAGCGGCGCGCCGGTGTTGCCCAGACTGGCGGCCAAGCTGTCCGCAGTGCCGCCGACGAGGGCCGCTTCGTCGGCGAAGTCGCTGGCCTGCAGGCCCAGATGCAGGGTGTGCACGCGTTGCACGAAGGTGGCGTATGGCGCCACCTTGAAGACAGCGGGCACCGATGCGTGGTCCTCCGTCGTCGTGGCGATCACACCTTCGTCGTAGAGGTCGAAGCCGGCGGCGGTCAGCAACGTGCGGCTGGTCGTGTTGTAGTCGTGCAGCGCACCGGCCGGCGTGACTTTGTGTTGGCCCATCGTGTAGTTGTCGTTGGCCGTGACGGCGGTTCGCAGGTCGACGTGGGCGTTGGCGTAGAAGGCCGCGACGGCGCCGAAGCTTGCGAAGGCCGGAACGGTCGCGCTCTTGCGCACATAACGCGAGAGTTGCAGCCTGCGCCAGACCTCGAAGGTGCCAGTCTTCGCGGTGATCTTGGCCGGAAGCTTCAGGTCCTTGTCGGTGACGTCGATCGCGTACTTGCCCGCGGCGTCCCAATCGTGCGCGAGTTGCACAGAAACGATGTAGTTGTCGCCGGCCATGCGCGATGGGCGGAAGAGCACACCCGTGTGTCCCTTCAGCGCGCCGCTCGTCCAGCCCGTGCTGAACGCCGCCCACTTGCGCTTCTTCGGGTCGACGACCGTGGTGCCGACCGCGAATGGGAACTTGCCGGCGTCCAGCGTCGCCTTCGGCGCATAGCCCGGCTGGTCGGGGAAGATCGGCTTGGCAGCTGGACCCCGCGCGCCGCCGCGGTCGACGTGGCAGTTGTCGCCCTCCGGGTAGGTGTGGTCGCTGGCCGCGCGCGTGGCGTCTGTCGCGTTCGTGTAGTAGGCGCGTGAGTTCGCGATGTACGTGACGGCCTCGGCGTCCGCCGCGGAGGCGGCCTCGTCGGGGTCCTTCCAGTCCCAAAGGAACCTCGCGCGGCCGAGCGCCACCGCGCCCTTGGCCGCGGTCGCCAACTCGACTGCACTGCCGTCGGCCGCGCGCAGCCACAGCCTGGCCAGCAGCGGGATGCGTGGGCCATCGGTCCAGAGGTCGCGGTAGGTGGCGTGGTCGGTCGTGCTGAGCGGGTCGAATTCGGCACTGGAGTTCTTGTACAGGTTGCTCAGCAGGTAGACCTTGGCCGTGGCACCGTCGGCAGGCAGGCTGGCCGGCGTGCCGTCTTCGTTGGTCTCGAACTGCTTGCGCACGGCCTTTTCCATGTCCAGCGTCGGCGCGGCGAGGCCGCTCGGGATGACCTCCTCGGGGCCGAGCTTGATCTCGATCTTCTCGAGCATGACGTGGAAGTAGGTCCAGGCCTGCACCGGCCGGTCGGGCAGCAGGTCGCTTTCGAGCACCAGGCACAGCTTGTAGGGCGAGTGCTGCAGCGTCAGCCAGCCGTCGGGGAAGGGCGCGTCGGCGGCGGCGTCGGGCTTGGCAGCCTGCGCGCCGAGGTCGTGCTTGGTCGCTTCGCCTTCCACCGTGCCGGCGATCTCGGCGCTGGCGTCGAAGACCTGTCCCTTCCACTGCACCGTGTGCACGCCGTGGCGCAGCCAGGTACGCCCCAGCTTGACCAGGTCCAGCGTCCATAGCGGCTTCTTGTCGAAACGGCGGTAGACCTCCAGCCGCGCGCGATCGACGATGTCGAACGGGTTGTCGAGGTCGAACACCAGTTCGCAACCGTCGTACTCGGGCAGGAAGTTGAAACCGTCCTCGCCGGCCGCCCCCGTGCCGGGATCCGGCGCGTTCTCCGGCAGGTGGAACCTGCTGCGCTTGCCCGAGGCCTTCAGGTGCAGGTCGCGCACGCCGATGTGCGGTGCACGCAGGTGGTTGCCGTGAGTTTCGTTCTCGAGCTTGCGCGTCAGCAGCAGGCCGCTGGTGATGTCGGTGGCCATCGGGTTCAGACAGTGTCGTGGATGGCTTTGAGGTCGGCTTGGATGTCGGCCAGCAGGCCGCTGCCGTCATAGACCTGCTTGTGCAGCCGGTGGAAGGCTCGCACGCTGCGCTTCGTGCGCTCGGCGTCGCCGGCCGGGAAGCCGAGGTTGGCAAGCCGGGCTCTGGCGCCGTCGTCGTCGTCGGCGTCGGGAAGCAGTCTGACTTGCGCCGTCCAGGTTATCGCCGCGGGCTCGGGGGCGGCCTGCGGCGGCGGATCCCACTGTTCGGGGCGGAGCGTCACCGGGTACGGTGGCGGCTGGGTGGCGTCGTCGGCAGGCACGGCTGTCGGCTTGGCAATGCGCTTGCCCTTGGGCAGCGTGAGGCTGAGCTTGGCCGCCGTCGTGTCCCAGGGCACCTGGACATCGATCAGCCCGTCGGCACCGGTCTTGCCGTCTCGCGCCACCGGCTCGGTCAACTGCCAGGCCGCGCCACTGACCTTGGCGCCTGCGGCATCGAACACGACGATGCGCAGGCTCGCCAGCGGCAGCAGCTTGAGCGTCGCATGGAAGTCCACCTGCTTGGGTACGTCGGCCTGGCGCGTGGCGTAGGCCTCGTACTTGTCCTTCAAGCCTGGCGACAGCGAGACGCCGAAGCTGTAGGTGCCGGGCTTGACGGCGCCGTAGTCGGCGAGCCCGGTGCCTGGCGCGGTGGTTTTCGCCGCGCCAGGCGCCGCCAGGCCCGCCAGCACCGTCTCGTTGCCTATTGCGGCGCCAGTGTCGATGCGGCTCAGGAACACCTTCAGCAGCGTCTGCCCCTTCTTGCACGGCTGCACCGGCGTCAGCGGCTTGGATTCGCCTGCAAACGCCGCATCTGCGGCACGCGACAGCTGGTTCGATCCGCTGGTTCGCCCCATGGCTCAGGTGTCCGTCGTGGCGGCGAGCAGAGGCCGCAGCGCAGCCAGCGCGGACTGGCCGGCACCTTGCAGCGCCTGGGCACGGGTGTCGGGCGTCGACCCTGCCGTCCCCGCGAGCGAAGCTGCCGCCCAGGGCAGTGCTGGGTCGGCGACGAACTCGGCGCCGAGCAGGAAGGCCATCGTCGCATGGCAGCGCAGGGCGCCACGGCTTGTCAGGCCGGCGCGGCGTGCGGTGCGGGCTGTTGCCTGCAGCCAAGGCGCGCGCCGATCGACAGGCAGCAGCCGGAACTTCTGCGGCCACAAGCGCGACAGCAAGGACAAGGTGACGGCGTCGGGGTCGGCGTCCTGGTCGTCGTGCGCCAGCGCTGACCACGGCAGCTCGGCCGCACGGTGCATCGCGCGCAGCGCCGCCAAGCCGTTGCTGCCGTGCGCGCCGGCGACGAAGTCAGTCGCCTCGGCGAGCAGTCGGTCGATCGCGCCGGGCGTGCCAAGCCCCGCCCTCGCGATCTCGGCGGCCCACGGCAGCAGCGGGTCGCGCAACAGGCCGCTGCCGAGCACCATCCGCAGGTGGATGAACTTGCGCAGATCACCGCGCGTGGACAGACCCTGGGTGAGTCCTTCGACGACACCGGCGTGCACCACGGCATGCAGACCGGCGTCGCCCAGCAGTTCGTGATCGGCGGGATAGAAAGCGCGCAGGTCGACGAGCATGTCGCGTTCGAACTGCCGCTCGTTGTCGCGCTGCACCGCGAACTGTTGCTCGCGACGGATCGTCAGCATCGGCACGGTGGGCACGGGCTGGGACCGTCGTACTCAGGACGCTGCCGACGCCAGACCGGCCAACGGTGCCGCCGGCTCAGCCAGCGACTGAAACCGCATCACCGTCACCGCATTCGCATGCCGGTGGCTCAGCACCGGCATCAGCCCGGCGGCCAGCAATGCATTGCCGCCTTGCTCGCCCAGGTACTGCTCGGCACACGCCTGCAGTTCACGTTCGCCGTCCTGCAGGTACGTATACGCCGGCAGGTCGCCGATTTCACGCTCGTCACCCGGCTCGAACGCCCAGCCGCGCGCGCTGAACGCCCGCCCGATGAGCAGCGCCACCGCCAGCGAGCCGTGGCCCCAGAGGAACTCGTCGTGCACCGGCGTCGCGTCGAACTCCTCGAAGTCGAAGGACTCGACCTTGTCGGTGGCCTTGCCGTAGGGCAGCCGCAGCAGCACGCGCGGTGCCGCCAGGCCGATCCACGGCGCGGCTTCGCTGTGCCGCAGCGCCTGCCAACCGGCCAGCGCTGCCACATCGTCGCCGGCCAGCGCCGGGTCGCCACCGGCGACGAACGGGCCGCCCGCCTGCGACGCCAGCAAGCCGAGCGCCGCCAGCAGCCCGATGTCGGTGTCGCCCGGGCCAAAGCGGTACAGGCCCGTCAGCAGCGACCAGCCGTGGGCGCCCGGCATGTTGCGCCAGCGGTCGACCAACGCGCGGTGCAGACCCGTCTGCGCCAGTTGCCCCTGCGCGGCCACCACGTCGGCCAGCAGTTCGTCGCGGCCGACATCGAACAGGTGCAACTCCAGCGTCTCGTCCAACTCCAGGCTCTGGATCAGCCACTGCACGCCCCGCCACGCCGATTCCAGCGCCTGGAACGTCGGGTCGTGCAGCAGCTTGCGCATCTGCTCGGTGATGGCCGCATCGACAGCCGCGACGTAAGGCCGGCCCTGCGCCGAGTTGTCCTGCACGATGTGCGGCGCGACGATGCTGCGGATGAAGGCCTCCATCTCCGCGGGCGCAGCAGCCGGCGCTGCGCTGGCTGCAGGGGCCGCCGTCGGCTGGCCGAGCAAGGCGCCGAGCAGGTCGCCGCCGGCCTGCGGCGGTTTCGCACGCGCCTCGCGCAGCGCCGCGAACAGTTCCAGCCGGCGGTACAAGGCATCGGGGTGGAAGTCGTCAAGCTGCCCGAAATCGATTTCACCCGCGGCCAGTTGCAGCCGCGGTGCCAGGCGCTGCATTACGGTGTCGATGCTGTCCAGATCGACACGGTGCGTGCGTCGTTCGCCCAGCGGCGGGCGTTCGCAAGCCGGGCGAGCGCTGAAGTCACCGAGCACGAGCAAGCGCAGCGGCCCTTGTGCCGCACCGCCGGCCGCGCGCGTGCTGGCCGCGCGGCCGAGATCGAGGTTGAATTGCATGCGTCCTGGCATCGGGCTTCCTTCGGGCGGGCCGGCGACCGCAGCGGTCGCGGCGGCCGCCGGACTAGGGGCGGTTCGGCTTGCTGACGCTGCTACTTTGCCTCAGAGTCGAGGTTTGTGGCAATCCCGATCAACATGCAGGCGACGCTGCAAACCACGGCCGCTATAGTCACCGCCGCCGTCACCGTGAACCGGCCTTGCGCGGCGTGCGGTCTCCCGAACTGAAAGAAGAACCTATGCCAGACGCATCGCCGTTGCAGATGGAGTTGGTCACGGAGGTCGGCGACAAGCTGCACTTCAAGTCGATGTCGGCGCACGAGGAGATCTCGCGCCTGTTCGAATACCAGATCATCGCCATCTCGGACGACCCGGCGGTGTTGGCCGACGACCTGCTCGGCACCAATGTCGCAGTGTCGATGGAGGTCGCCGACGGCACCAAGCGCTGGTTCCACGGCATCGTGGCCTCGTTCGGCGTCGAAGGCGTGCAGGGCCGCCATTTCACCTACCGCATCACCGCACGACCCTGGACCTGGCTGTTGACGCGGTCGGCCGACGTGCGCATCTTCCAGGACATGAGCACGCCCGACATCGTGAAGGCGGTGTTCGGCGAGTACACGAGCACCGTCGTGGACCAGCTCGGCGGGAGCTACGCGCCGCGCACCTACTGCGTGCAATACCGTGAGACGGACTTCAACTTCGTCAGCCGGCTGATGGAAGAAGAAGGCATCTTCTATTTCTTCAAGCACGCCGAGGACAAACACGAACTCGTACTCGCCGACGCCAGCGGCGCGCACGAAGCGGTGCCCGGCTTCGAGAGCATCCGCTATCTCGAGGACGACGTCACGGTGGCCGAGGTGCAGGCCATCAACGACTGGCACATGCGCCACGAGGTCCAGACCGGCAAGGTCACGCTCAGCGACTACAACTTCGAGACACCCGGCACCGACCTCAAGAGCGCCACCGCAGCATCGAGCCGTTCGCATAACGAGGCCGAGCACGAGGTCTACGACTATCCGGGTCTGTATAGCGCCAAGGACAAGGGCGACACCCGCGCGGCGATCCGGCTGGACGAGAGCTCCAGCCGCTTCGGCCGCTACACCGGCAGCGGCAACACGCCGGGACTGGTCGCGGGCGCACGTTTCACGCTCTTCGACCATCCGCGCACCGACCAGGACGCCGAGTACCTGGTGCTGCAGACGCAGATCGACATGCAGCAGGCCGGCTATGAAGCCGTGGGCACCGACGACACACTGTTCCTGTGCCGTTTCGTGGCGCAGCTCTACGCCGAGCCCTTCCGGCCGGCACGCACGACACGCAAGCCCACCGTGGCCGGGCCGCAGACGGCCCTGGTGGTGGGCAGCGGCGACGCCGGCGACTTCGAGACCGACGAGTACGGCCGCATCAAGGTGCAGTTCCACTGGGACCGCCGGGGCAAGAAGAACGCCGACAGCTCATGCTGGCTGCGCGTGGCCACGCCCTCGGCCGGCAACGGCTGGGGCATGATCTGCCTGCCGCGCATCGGGCAGGAGGTGGTGGTCGCCTTTCTCGAGGGCGACCCCGACCAGCCCCTGGTCGTGGGCAGCGTCTACAACGCCGAGCAGATGCCCCCCTACGAGCTGCCGGCGCATGCCACGGTGAGCACGCGCAAGAGCCGCAGCAAGCAGGGTGCGACCAACGACTTCAACGAACTGCGCTTCGAAGACGATCCTGGCTCCGAGTACGTCCTGTTCCATGCGCAGAAGGACAGGCTGGAATTCGTCGAGGAAACCTTGCGCGCCGAAATCGGCATCGACGAGCACCGCACCGTCAAGGGCGATCGCCGCGAGAAGATCGAGGGCGTGTCGCACCTGACCGTGCTCAAGGAGGTGCGGCAGAAGTTCGACGACAAGTTCAGCCTCAAGGTCACGAAGGACGTGCTGCTCGACACCCAGGGGCAGCACAGCATGAAGGCCGTCAAGGACATCACCGCGGAAGCGGGCAAGTCCTATTCCATCAAGGCGGGTACCGACCTGCACATCAAGGCCGGCAAGAACGTCGGTGTCGACGGCGGCATGAACGTGCACATCAAGGCCGGCATGAACGTGGTCATCGAGGGTGGCATGCAGCTCACGATCAAGGCCGGCGCCGGCTCGGTGGTGCTGGGCCCGGACGGCGTGTCGATCACCGGGCCGTTGGTCAAGGTCAACTCCGGCGGCTCTCCTGGCTCGGGTAGCGGCGCCAGCCCGGTGGCGCCCACCGCCCCCGAAGCCCCCGAGGACCCGGAACCCCCGGAAGACCCATTGACTCACAGCTGACCATGCTTCCTGCAGACGACGAGGCTCGTGAGGAAGCTGCATGGCAGGCTTTCGTGCAGCAGTTGGGGGAACATCTCGCGGGCCAGTGGCCTTTGATGCCCGAACGACTGGGTGAGCGCTACCCGGCCTTCGTCGAGCATGCCGTGCAACAGGCCGAAAAGCGTGGCATCGAACGCGCCGCCGCGGTCGCGCGCTATGTCAACCTGTGGTTCGTCTGGGGCCCGGCGTTCCATGACAAACCCGGTTTCGAATGGGCGCTGGGCCTGCTGGCCGCGCCGCGCGAGCGCCACTGGGCCACGGTGCACCGATTGGTGCAACGCTCGGTCACCGAGCTGCAGCGCCTGCCCGATGCACGCATCGACGCGGCCGCGCTGGCCGCCGCCGACGCCCGGCTGCTCGATACCTTCGGCCCCCTGGGCCGCCGCGGTGCACTGCACCTGCCCGAGCCGGCGCCGGCGCCACGCCATGCCTGCGACCTCGAGGCCGTGGAGTTGCGCCTGCTCGAAGCCGCCGTGACGCAGCAGTACGAAGTCGTGGCGGGTGAATGGCGGCGCGTGGATCTGGCTGCGCCGGCAGCGCTGCGCGTGGACGCGGCGCATCCGGCGCCGCGACTCGTCGGCGTGCTGTCGCAAGCGCCGGGCAGCCCCCGGCTGTCGAGAATGCAGTTGCGCGCGCGCACCCATGCGGTATGCGACGCCGCCGTGCACCCGGCGCTGGACTACGCCGGCACACACGGGCTGTGGCGCTGGCAGGGCCACGAAACGCGGGCCGTGAACTGGCCGCTGGCGACGCTGCAGCAGGCGCCGCCGGCGGCCGGCCCCGGCAGCGCCATCGCCGAGGAAACCTCGCCCGACATCTTCAAGCTGGAGCTGCAGGTCTGCGGCTTGCGCAACGACGGCGATGCGATCGGCGCCGTGGTGTCCCAGGTCTGGGTGTGGCCGGCTGCACAGTGGTGGCTGGAACTGCAGCGCCAGGCCGCGCCGGCGCGTGCCATTTCACTGCCGGCGCCCGCTGCGCCGCAGCCAGCGGCCGTGCGCGGCGTCACGCGCTGCCGGGTGGAGTGCGATGGCCAGCCGCAGGACGCGACAGCCCTGCGCCAGGGTTTCGAGGAGGGGCTGGACGACACCACGGCAACGGCTCTGCAGACGCTGCTGTCGGCGTGGTCCGGCGCCGAAGGACTGAGCGCGCCGCGCCTGGAAGGCGTGCTGGCATTGCTGGTGGGCCGTGCCGCCTTCACTTGGGGCTGGAAACTCGGGCCGGCCGGCCTGGCGGGCCGTGCCCTGATGCGGCTGGTGGGCGAGCTGCAGATGCAGGCCTGCCAGGCCGATCTGACCTTCGAAGGCGAACTCGCCGCGCGGGGTGCGCGCAGCCGCATCACGCTGCGCTGTGTCGCCCAGGCGCCGCTGCAACTGAGCCTGCGACGCGAGGCCCCCGAGCCCGCACTCTTGCCCACCATGCTGCCGGCACTGGCCCGTTTCCGGCTGCCCTTCGAGGCCGAGGTGGTGCCCTTGGCGAGCGACAGCGGTACGCTGCTGCAGGCCGCCGGGCCTGGTTCTGGCGCCCTGGTGGGCGAGGTCGGCCTGCGCCCGCGCACCTCTGGGGGCAGTGGCTGGGAATGGTGTGCCGCGCTGCGGCTGGAGCCGGTGAACCTGGCGCTGGAATGGGTCGACCCGCTGCTCGGGCGCGGCACCTTCACGCAGGCCCTGCTGCCTGCCCAGGTGCTGCTGGACTGGAAGCTGGGCTGATGGAACGTCTGCTCGTGCTGCGGCTGGAAAGCGTGGGCGTCAGCGCCGAGGCGGTGCTCAATGGCGTGCCGCTGGCGCGCACCGGCCCCACGCGGCGCGTCGTGACGCTGCCGATCCACGAATACACGCTGGCCGGCGCCAACGATGTCGAACTCGTCATCGAGCCGGCGCCGCCGGGCCAGCCCGCGTCGCCGCAGCCGCTGCTTAGCGACGGCAAGCAGGGCGCCACGCTGCGCCTGCTGCTGCCGCGCGTCGGCCAGGTCGCGCACCCGGCCAACGCGCGCACGCTGGCCGAGATCTCCTGGGCACCGGTGGCCGATGAAGTGACCGAGATGCCCGCCACCGTGCGCCGCAGCGTGGAGCTGCCGATCGCCTTTGCGCGCTGGCGCTGGCTCGACGCGCCCGTCGTCGCCGATCCGGGGGCCTGCCTGGGCGCGGCGGCGGCCTTCCTGCAGGGCCTGGCGCTGGGTCTGGCACGTGGTGACCCCGAACCGCTGCTGATGGCAGCGCGGCTGCGCTTCGAAGAGCTGGCGCAGGCCTACCAGCACGACCTGGCCGACGACGTGGGGCGTTTTCGTGTCCACGTGCAGCAACAGCATGCCAGCCAGCCGCTGCGGCCGCTCATGCCCAAGGCCGACGCCCTGCTGCTGCGGCCGGTGGCCGGCGGCCGCCTGCTGGAGTGCCTGACGCCGGCGGGCGAGCCCGCGCTGCAAAGTCCGCTGGCCGATGGCGGCCGTGCGACCTGGCCGGTGCGGCTGGCGCTCATCGAAGGGCGGTTCTATGTGTTGCGTTGAGCGGCGCTTGCCGCGCGCACCGCAATCTCCAGGATCGCCGGGCGGCTGCGCGGCCGCTATGCTGCGCACTCGTGTCCTGGATGGAGTTGCTGGATGATCGTGCTGACAGTGCTCAGCTACAACGGTGCCCCCGCCGACGGGCCCGCCGCCCAGTTCGATGAACTCGGCGGCACGATCGGCCGCGCCGACAACAACCAGCTCGTGCTGCCGGACCCCGACCGCACGATCTCGCGCGTGCATGCCCGTGTCGTGTTCCGTGCCGGCAGGTACGCCATCGTCGACAACGGCAGCAACCCGATCAGCGTCAACGGCACGCCGGTGGGTGCGGGTCGCGAGCAGCCGCTGCAGCCGGGTGACCAGTTGCAGATCGGTGGTTATGTCCTGAAGGCGAGCCAGGCCGCCACCGGGGCTGCCGCTGCCGACCCGTTTGCCGACCTCTTCGGTGATGCACCGCTGGGTCTGGCCACGACGCCTGCGGCGCCGGCACGGCCGGCCCCGGTGGCAGCGCCGTCATGGCCGCCGCCGGCACCGGCACCGGCCGCAGCCTGGCCGTCGGCTCCGCCTGCACCCGTAGCGGCGCCGGCGGCGGCGTTGAAACCCGGCGTCATTCCCGACGACTGGGACCCCTTTGCGCCCGACCCCGTGACATCGCAGCCAGCGGTGCCATCGCAGACGGCAGGCCAGTCGCTGCTGGGCGTGCCACTGGCACGCGCCGATACGCTCGACGATCTGTTCGGCCTGTCCGTCGCACCGGCCGGTGCCGACCCGCTGGGCGCCACGCCGGCGCAGGCGGCGCTGCTGCAGCCCAACACGTCGGCGCACGACGATCCGCTGCAATCCCTGTCGGCAAGCGCCCCGCAGGGCTTGTCCAGCCTGCCGGACCACTTCTCCGAGCTCAACACGCCGATGCCGATGGTGCCGCACCCCGCGGCGCCGGCTCCGGCCGTGGCGCCCTTGCCGACGGGTGCGGTGTTCTCCTGGGACGACCCACCCAGTGACGGTCGCATCGTCACGCTGCCCGGCGTTCGCCGCTCGACCGAGGTGCCGCCGCCTGCGCCCGCAGCAGCACCCCTGCCTGTGCCTGCGCCTGCACCTGCGCGGAGTTCGCCGCAGCCAGGCCCGGTGCCGCTGACGCCAGGCTCTGGCCGGCACGGCGAATTGCTCGAAGCCTTGCTGTCCGGGTTGGGCAGCCCTGGCCTGCGGCTGGACGCGCTGACGCCCGAGACCATGCACCTGGTCGGCCAATTGTTGCGTGAGTCGATGCGCGGCACCGTGGAGTTGCTCGTCGCCCGCGCGGCACTCAAGCGCGAGATGCGCGCCGAGATGACGATGATCGTCGCCCGCGAGAACAACCCGCTCAAGTTTTCGCCCTCGGTCGAAGTCGCGCTGCAGCACCTGCTGGGGCCGCAGACGGCGGGCTTCATGGCGCCGGCGCCGGCGGTGCGCGACGCCTTCGACGACCTGCGCGCCCATCAGTTGGGGGTCATGGCCGGCATGCGCGCGGCGCTCGAAGGCGTGCTGCGGCGCTTCGACCCGCAGCAGCTCGAGGGCAAGCTCACGCACCGGTCGGCCATTTCCACGCTGATCCCGGCCACCCGCAAGGCCAAGCTGTGGGAGAGCTTCCAGGAGCTGTTCGCGCAACTGCAGGCCGAGGCGCAGGACGATTTCGACGAACTCTTCGGCCGCGCCTTCCTGCGCGCCTACGAGGACCAGCTCGACCGCATGCGCGGCGAGCCCGGTCCGCACTGAGTCCGCCGCACCATGCTGGCCCTCGAAGTCGCCCTGCTGTCCGACCGCGGTGGACGCAAGTACAACGAAGACGCCTGCGGCCATTGGCATTCCGCTCGCCATCTCTGCTGTGTGCTGGCCGACGGCGCTGGCGGCCATGGCGGTGGCGACATCGCCTCGCGGCTGGCGGTGCAGGAACTGATCGGCCGTTTCTCGCAGCAACCCTCCGAAGGGGGTGACGAGCTCGGCCGCATGATGCGCGTCACCAACGACGTGCTCATCAGCCAGCGCGTCCCCGGCACCGCGCGCCAGGACATGCACAGCACCGCGGTGTGCCTGGTGATCGACTTCGTCGGCCACCGCGCGCATTGGGCCCACGCCGGCGATTCACGCATGTACTGGTTCCGCAACGGTCGTGTGCTGGCCCGCACACGCGACCACAGCCTGGTGCAGTCACTCGTCGACTCAGGCATGCTGACGCCGCAGGAGATGCGCGACCATCCCAAGCGCAGCGAGTTGCGCTCGGCGCTGGGCATCGCCGCGGACCTGCTCGAAGTGAGTGCGGCCGACGGCGGTGACGAGGTCCTGCCCGGTGACGTCTTCCTGCTGTGCACCGACGGCCTGTGGGAGTACCTGGAGGACGAGGTGCTCGAACGGACCCTGGCCGCCGCACCCAACCCCGGTGCCTGGATCGGCGAACTCGGCGCCGAAGTCCGGCGCGCCGCGAGCGCGAAGACCAGCCACGACAACTTCAGCGCGCTGACGGTGTGGACACGGCCGGTGCCCGAAGCCTGACGGTCGACCAAGGAGCACGACGATGGGAATGCAGGTCTGCATGGGCGCCATGATGCAATGCACGCAGGGAATGGCGCCGAGCTCCCTGGTGCCGACGCCGAAGACGGTGATGACGAGCAACATGATCGCGGCCAACATCCTGGATCACGTGCCGATCATGAACATCCCGCCCTTCGGCATGTGCATGAGCCCGGCCAACCCCATGGTGGCGGCCGCCACGGCGGCCGCGCTCGGTGTGCTGACACCGATGCCGTGCATACCGAACACGCCCGCACCGTGGGTGCCGGGCTCGCCCACGGTGCTGGTGACGGGCGCGCCGGCACTCAACGACAGCTCCAAGCTGATGTGCATTTGGGCCGGCGTCATCAGCATCAACATGCCCGGGCAGATGACCCACATGATCCCGTGACCGGGCCGGGACGGGTATTGCCGCCGCGTCCCTGCTCAGGTGTGGCCCGGGTGACGGTCTGCGCCGGGCCGTGTATCGTCGCGCTTCGCTTGGCGTCGGGCAGCGACCGACCCAGGCGCGCTCGTGGCGGCCGAACCATTCCCGGGACTCGTTTGCGCAGATGACTTGGCACAACAAGGTGATGTGGACCGAGGGCATGTTCCTCCAGCCACAGCACTTCCAGCAGCAGGACCGTTTCCTCGGCCGTCAACTCGATGCCCGCATCGCGTCTGCCGTGCCCTGGCCATGGGGCTACGTCGCATTGCAGCTCGACGACGCCGCGCTGCTTCAGGGCCGTGTCATGCTGACCTCTGCGCGCGGCGTCCTGCCGGACGGTCTGGGGTTCGCCATCCCCGGCGACGACGCCGCGCCGCCGGCCCTGGAGGTGCCCGCCGACGTGCGCGACGAACTCGTGGTGCTGGCGGTGCCGCAGTCGCGCCCCGGCGTTCCCGAAAGCGACGTCGAAGCCAGCGAGGGCTCGATGCCACCACGCTGGCGCGTCACCGACATCGACGCCGCCGACATCCACGCCGCCAGCCTGCGCGAGGCGCCGCTGCAGATCGGCCGCCTGAACCTGCGCCTGCTGCTGGCGCGCGACGCCAACGAGGGCTACATCACGCTCGGCACGGCGCGCATCGTCGAGCGGCGTGCCGACGGCCGCGTCGTGCTCGACAGTCAGTACGTGCCGCCGCTGCTGCACGCCCCTGCGCACACGGTGCTGGACGGCTATGTGCGCGAAGTGCACGGCATGCTGCAGCAGCGTGGCGAGGCGATCGGCGCTCGGCTGGCGCAGCCCGGCCGCGCCGGCACCGGCGAGATCGTCGACTTCCTGCTGCTGCAGACGGTGAACCGGCACCAGGGGCTCTTCGCCCACCTGCAGCGTCTGCCGGTGCTGCACCCGGAGCGTCTGTACGACCTCTGCCTGGGCCTGGCCGGCGAACTGGCGACCTTCCGCGAGCAGAAGCGGCCGCCGGCCTACCCCGAATACCGGCACGACGACCTGGCCGGGTGCTTCCGCGTCGTCATGGCCGACCTGCGCCAGTCGCTGTCGATGGTGATGGAGCAGACCGCGATCCCGATCGACCTGCAGGAGCGCAAGTTCGGCATGCGGGTGGCGATCATTCCCGACGTCGAACTGCTGCGCGCGGCGGTGTTCGTGCTCGCCGTCAACGCGCAGATGCCCGGCGAGGCCTTGCGCCAGCGCTTCCCGACGCAGGTCAAGATCGGCCCGGCCGAGCGCATCCGCGATCTCGTCAACCTGCAATTGCCCGGTGTCACGCTGCGCGCCTTGCCGGTGGCGCCGCGGCAGATTCCCTACCACGCCGGCTACACCTATTTCGAGCTCGAGACCCGCGGCAACGAGTTGTGGAAGCAGCTCGAGAACTCGGGCGGCCTGGCGATGCACATCGCCGGCGAATTCCCGGGGCTGGCGCTCGAGTTCTGGGCCATCCGTGGCTGAGCACAGGAGCCCGCGCCCATGAGCGACAAGGACCCACCGCCGGACCCGTTCGCCGCCTTCGAGGCCGACCGCACGGTGATCAAGCCCAGCGCCGGTCGCGGCGCGCGGGCCCCGGCCGCACCGCTGGCGCCGACGCCCACCGCCGTTGCCGCCACCTCATGGGCGCAGGCCGGCAGCACCGCCGCCGCGCCCGAGCTGCCGCCGTACGCCAGCCTCAACCCGCTGGTGCAGGCGGCGGCGCCGCTGCTGAGCGCGGCACCGCGGCTGCGCGCGATGGTGCGTCACCCGAACCCGGCGGCGCTGCGCGCGTCGCTGGTGGATTCGATGCAGCGCTTCGAGACCGCGGCGCGCACCCAGGGCTTGCCCAACGAGCAGGTGGTGGCGGCGCGTTACGTGCTGTGCACGCTGCTCGACGAAGCGGCCTCGAGCACGCCCTGGGGCGGCTCGGGCGCATGGTCGTCGCAGAGCCTGCTGGTGCAATTCCACAACGAGGCCTGGGGCGGTGAGAAGGTATTCCAGCTGCTGCAGCGGCTGGCCGAGAACCCGGCGCAGCACCGCAACCTGCTGGAGCTGGTGTACACCGCGCTGTCGCTCGGCTTCGAAGGCCGCTACCGCGTGCTCGACAACGGCCGCGCGCAGCTCGACAGCATCCGCGAGCGGCTGGCGCTGAAGCTGCGCGAACTGTCCGGCCCGGCCGACCGCGCCTTGTCGCTGCAGTGGCAGGGCGTGGCCGCGGCACCGGTGCGGCTGCGTGACGGCATCCCGCTGTGGGTCATGGCCGCCGGGCTGGCCTTGCTGCTGCTGGCGCTGTTCCTGGTGCTGCGGCTGACGCTGAATGCCCAGACCGACGCCACCTTCTCGGCGCTGCAGGCCATCGACGTGCCGGCCACCGCCGCGCCGCCGCCGGTACCACCACCCGCCGTGCCGCCGCCGCCGCGGCTGGCGGGGCTGTTGAAGACCGACATCGACGCCGGCGCCGTGCAGGTGCGCGACCTGGCCGACCGCTCGATCGTGACGCTGCGTGGCGACGGCGTCTTCGGCCCCGGCAGCGCCGATGTCTCGTCCGGCATGCGGGCCACCTTCGAACGCATCGGTGCCGCACTCAGCCAGGTGCCGGGGACGGTGGTCGTTGCCGGGCACACCGACAGCGTGCCGATCCGTTCGCTGCGCTTTCCATCCAACTGGCACCTGTCGAAGGACCGCGCGGCCAGCGTGAAGGCGCTGCTGGCCGCGCAGGTGAAGCCCGAGCGCATGACCGCCGAGGGCCGCGCCGACACCGAACCGGTGGCCGACAACGCCTCGGCGGAAGGTCGGGCCCGCAACCGCCGTGTCGAGATCACCCTGCTCGCCGCCGCCCCGGCCTGAGACCATGAAACGATTCCTGCAACGGCTGCTCGGCCCGGTGGTGCTCGGAACGCTGGGCCTGCTCGCCCTGTCGGCGCTGGTGTGGTGGGTGGGGCCGCTGCTGGCCATCGGCGAGGCGCGGCCGCTGGATCCGTGGTGGGTCCGCGTGGCGCTGCTGGTGGTGCTCTGGGGTGCCTGGATCGGTCGCCTGGCCTGGGTCGCCTGGAAGCGCCGCCGCACCAACACCGCGCTGCTGCAGGGCCTGTCGGCCGGACCCTCGGCCAGCGACAAGGAAGCCCAGGTCCTCGCGGCGCGCTTCAACGAAGCCGTGCGGCGCCTGAAGGCCAGCGGCGGCCGCTCGGGGCTGGCCGCCCTGGGCGGCGGCGGGCAGTACCTCTATGAGCTGCCGTGGTACGTGTTCGTCGGCGCGCCGGGATCGGGCAAGACCACGGCACTGAAGAACGCCGGGCTGCAGTTTCTGCTCACCGACGGCGCCGGCGGCCAGGCGGCGTTGCAGGGCGTGGGCGGCACGCGCAACTGCGAATGGTGGTTCACGCAGGACGCGGTGCTCATCGACACCGCCGGGCGCTATGCGACGCAGGAATCGGACAAGGACGTCGACGCCAGCGCCTGGGACAATTTCCTGGCGCTGCTGAAGAGAACGCGGCCGCGGCAGCCGATCAACGGCGTGCTGCTCACCGTCAACATCCAGGACCTGCTGCAGCAAGGCGCCACCGAACGCCAGGAGCACGCCGCCAAGCTGCGTGCGCGGCTGGCCGAACTGCAGTCCAAGCTCGGCGTGCGCGCGCCGGTGTACGTGCTGGTGACCAAGGCCGACCTCATCGGTGGTTTCAACGAGACCTTCGAGGCACTGAACAAGGACGAGCGCGATCAGGTCTGGGGTTTCACGTTCCCGGCCGATGTGCCCGCCGGCGCCGATCCGCTGGCCGACATGGCGGCGCTGACGCAGCAGCTGCAGCAGCGCCTGGTCGAGCAACTCGTGGACCGGCTGGAGGCCGAGCGCGACGTCATCCGGCGCAGCGCGATCTTCGGCTTCCCGCAGGAATTCGCGGCGCTGCAGCCGGTGCTGGCCGACTTCCTGCGGCTGGTCTTCTCCGGCGGTGGTGCCGTCGAGGCGGCGCCGCGTGTGCGCGGTGTCTACTTCACCAGCGGCACCCAGGAGGGTTCGCCCATCGACCGCGTGATGGGCACCATCGGGCGTTCATTCGGCATCGACTCGCGCTCGGCGGCCATCGCGCCGGGCCGCGGCAAGAGCTTCTTTCTGCACCGGCTGCTCAAGGACGTGGTGTTTGCCGAACGCGGACTGGGCGCGCTCGACCCGGTGGCCGAACGGCGCCGCCGCGTGCTGCGCGCCGGCGCCATGGCCGGCCTGGCCGTGCTGACGGTCGCCGTCGCCGTGGGCTGGGCGATCAGCCGCGCCAACAACCTCGACCACGCGGCGCAGGTGGCGGCCAGGCTGCCGGCGCTCAAGCAGGCCGTCGCCGGCCTGCCGCCACCGACCGCTGCCGACGTCTCGGCGCTGCCGCAGCCGCTGGCGCAGTTGCGTGATGCCGCCCGCGTCGACACCTTTGCGCTCGACGCCCCGCCGCTGCTGCACGGGCTCGGTCTGTACCAGGGCGACAAGCTCGACGCCGCCGCACAGATCGCCTACCAGCGGCTGCTCGAGAAGACCCTGGTGCCGCGCGTCGCACGGCGGCTGGAGGAACAGCTGCGCGCGGCCAACAAGGACAACCTGGAGTACGCCTACGAGTCGCTCAAGGCCTATCTCATGCTGCACCAGCCCGAGCACTTCGATGCCGCGGCGCTGAAGGCCTGGATCGGTGCCGACTGGGACGCCAACTACGGCCGCATGGCGCCCGAGCAACGCAACCAGCTCGACGCCCACCTCGACGCCATGCTGGCCCTCGGTGCGCCACGCTCCAGCGTTCCGCGCGACGATGCACTGGTGGCCGGCACCCGCGAGATGCTGGTCGGCTTCCCGCTGGAATACCGCGTCTTCAGCCGCATCCTGCGCCAGTACAGGCCGGGCAGCGTGCCCGACTTCGCGGTCGCCGGCGCGGCCGGTCCGAATGCGGCGCAGGTCTTCGTGCGCGCCAGCGGCGAGCCGCTGACGCGCGGCGTTTCGGGCCTCTACACGCGCGACGGCTACCGCAACCTGGTGCTGCCGGCAATACAGTCCGCGACGCCGGCCCTCGCCGCCGAGGAATCCTGGGTGCTGGGCCTCAAGTCCGACCCGGCGCGACTGCGCGACGCGGCGCAGGCGAGCGCACTCAACGACAAGGTCAAGCGGCTGTATTTCGCCAAGTACATCGAGGCCTGGGACAAGTACCTCGCCGACGTGCGCCTGGTGCCGTTGAACGATCCCGAGCGGGCGCTCGCGGTGTCGCGCCTGCTCTCGGCGGTCGACTCGCCGCTGACGGGGTATATGCGCGGCGTCGCGGCCGAGACCAGGCTCGTGCCGCCGCCCAGCGCGCCGAGCGCGCTCGACAAACTCGCCGACCAGGCGGCCAAGAAGGCCAAGGCCGATGCCGCGCGCATGGCCGGCGTGAAACCGCCGCCCGCCGGTGCCGCTGCCGCCGCCGGCGGACCGGTGGAGGCCATCGTCGACGAGCATTTCGCCAGCGTCCACCGCCTCTTCGCCGGCGAGCCGGCGCCGATCGCCGAAACGCAGAAACTGTTCGGCGAGATCTACGCCCAGCTCGCCGCCGTCGACGCCGCGAAGAAGAGCAAGACGCCGCCACCACCGGGCGGCGGCGCCGAGAAAGTGAAGATCGCCGCCGCGCAGCAACCGCCGGCGGTGCGCGCGATGCTGGAACAGCTGGCCGATGCCACCGTCGGGCAGAGCCGCAGTGCCGAGATCGGCGGCCTGAGCGCTGAACTCAAGCCCATCACCGACATCTGCAACCGCGCCATCACCGGGCGCTACCCGTTTGCCTCGGGCTCGCGTGCCGACGTGCTGCCGGAGGACTTCGGGCAGGTCTTCGGCGCCGGAGGCTTGCTCGATGACTTCTTCCAGCGGCGTCTGGCCGCCATCGTCGATACCAGCACGCCGGCCTGGACCTACCGGCCCCTGACCGACGGCACGCGGCCGGTGTCGCCGGCATCGCTGGCCGAGTTCCAGCGCGCGCAGCGCATCCGCGAGGTCTTCTTCCGCGGCGGCGGCAAGATGCCGGCGATGCGCATCGAGATGCGGTTGACGGAGCTGGAACCCACCCTGAAGGAGCTGCAACTCGACATCGACGGCCAGGTGCAGAAGCTCACGACCGGCGGGCCGTCGATCACGGTGAGCTGGCCGAGCACACGCATGGCTTCGGTACTGCGGCTGAGCACCGGCCTGGGCGACGCCGGGCCGCTGGTCATCACCGAAGGCCCCTGGGCGCTGTTCCGCATCTTCGACCGCTTCCAGGTCGAGCCCTCGTCGGTGCCCGAGAAGTTCAGCCTGATCATGAACCTGGACGGCAAGCGAGCGCGCCTCGAGGTCATCGCCGCCAGCGTCTTCAATCCGTTCCAGCTGCGCGAGATCAAGCAGTTCCGCTGCCCGGCGGCGCTGTGACCGTCGTGCCCGCCCTGGCCCCGCCCGGCTGGCACGGCAAGCTGCCGACACTGGGTGACTTCGCATCACGCCGGCTCGAGGCGCCGTTCATCGACGCCTGGGACGGCTGGCTGGCTGCCGGCCTGCTGGCGCTGCGCGAGGCGCACCCCGAGACCTGGCTCGAGGCCTATCTCGGCTCGCCGAGCTGGCGCTTCCTGCTCATGCCCGGCGTGCTTCCCGCGGCGGCCGGGGCGCAGGCCTGGGCCGGTGTGCTGATGCCGTCGGTGGACCGCGTGGGGCGCTACTTTCCACTCACCCTGGTGCAGTCCCTGGGCGAAGGTCCGTCCTCGACGCAGCAGATGCAGGGGCTGTGGCAATGGCTGGCACGGCTGGACGACCTGGCACGCGATGCGCTGCACGAGGACTGGACGGCAGAGCAGCTGGAGCAGGAACTGGCAGGCATGGCGGATGCGGATCTGACCGCCGTCGAGTGGCCGCCCGGGCCGGCGCCAGGTGCCGTGGGCGACCTGGTGGAACTCACGCCGGGGTCGGCGCTCGACGCGGCAGCGGTGATCGGCGTCGAAGCCCAGCACGCCTGGGCCGAACGCGCGCACGGCCGCGCCTGGTGGTTTGCGCAGCCCGACGAAGGGCTGCCGCGGCTGCTGGTATCGCGCGGTCTGCCCGCGGCCCGGGCGCTGGGGCGGCTGCTGGGGCCGGCTGCGACAATTCCGGCTTGACCACCGAGCCGCCCCGGCCATGACCCCCGAAGACCCCGAAGACGACCGCACCGTGATCAGGCCCTCCGGCCAGACGGCTATGCCGCCGGCCACGGGCTTTCAGGCCACCGAATGGTCCGGCGGCCCCGGTGCCGCGGCGATGGACAAGACCCAGTCCGCGGGTGCGCCGCCGCCGCACCAGGACTTCGGCAGCGGCCTGCCGGCAGGCACGCGGCTGGGCGAGTTCGAGATCACCGAACTGGTCGGCGAGGGAGGCTTCGGTCTCGTCTATTCGGCGCATGACCATTCGCTGCAGCGCCGCGTGGCGCTCAAGGAATACATGCCCTCCTCGTTGGCCGCACGCGCCGGCGGCAGCCAGGTGCAGGTCAAGTCCCAACGCCACCGCGAGACCTTCGAGGCCGGCCTCAAGAGCTTCATCAACGAGGCGCGCCTGCTGGCCAGCTTCGACCACCCGTCGCTGGTCAAGGTCTACCGCTTCTGGGAGGCCAACGGCACCGCGTACATGGTGATGCCGTTCCTGGACGGCGCGACGCTGAAGGACGTGCTGCGCCAGATGGGCAGCCCGCCCGACGAAGACTGGCTGCGCACCGTGCTGGGGCCCTTGACCGAGGCCTTGCTGGTGATCCACGCCGAGCAGTGCTACCACCGCGACATCGCGCCCGACAACGTGATGCTGATGCCCGTCAGCAACCGCTGGCTGCTGCTGGACTTCGGCGCCGCGCGCCGCGTCATCGGCGACATGACGCAGGCGCTGACGGTGATCCTCAAGCCCGGCTACGCGCCGGTGGAGCAGTACGCCGAGATTCCCGGCATGAAGCAGGGCCCGTGGACCGACGTCTATGCGCTGGCCGCGGTGGTCTATTTCGCGATCATGGGCCGCACGCCGCCGCCGTCGGTGGGGCGGCTGCTCAACGACACCTACGTGCCCCTGGTGCAGGCAGCGGCGGGGCGCTACAGCGAGCGTTTCCTGGCCGCCATCGACCGCGCGCTGGCCGTGCGGCCCGACGAGCGCACGCAGAGCATCGGCGAGTTTCGCAGTGACCTCGGTCTGGGCGAGTCGGGCTTCGTTGCCGACTCCACGCGGCCCATGCCGCCCGGCACCCAGATGCCCACACGGCCACCACAGCCCACGGTGGCGGTGAGCGGTGTGTCGCCCGGCTCGGGGTTCGCCGCGACGCCTGCACCGCGCAGTGCAGCGGCTGTGTCTGCACCGGCGGCTGCGGCGCCCACCGCGGCGCGGGTTGCTCCCGGCAAGGGCAAGGGTCTGATGATCGGCCTCGGTGCCGTGGTGCTGGTCGTGCTGGGCGTGGGCGGGTATGCACTGCTCGCTCCTGCGCCCGGGCCGCCGCCGCCGGCCGAGCAAGTCGCGAGTCCGGCGCCCGCGCCGGCCACGGCGGCACTCACCGCACCGGTGCCGGCCGCGCCGCCGCCGCCTGCCCCCACCAGCTTCGACCCCGGTCAGGAGTTTGCTCGCGTCGTGCAAGCTCAGACTGCGGGCTTCGACGTCCGCGTGCAGACCAACAAGCCGAGCTACCGCATCGGCAAGGACACCCTCAGCTTCACCGTGCAGGCCGAGCGCGAAGGCTATGTCTACGTCTTTGTCTACGGCGCCGACAAGGCATTGGTGCGGCTGTACCCCACCGTTTCGGCCGGCGCCTTGCGTGTGCGCCAAGGCCAGGTCCTGAAGTTGCCGCCGCCGCCGGACAGCTTCGAAACCACCGGCCCCGCGGGCGCCACCGACCTGCTGGTCATGGTCTCGGCACGCCAGCGCGACCATGGCACGCTCAAGCCGCAGCGTGAGGGTCAGGTGCTGCTCTTCCCCACGGGCCCCGAGGCAGCGGCGCTGGCGGCCCAGTACGCCGGCCCCGGGCCGGCCATGGCCGGCAGCCCGGTATGCCCCACCGCCGAGCCCTGCGCCGACGAGTACGGCGCGGCGCATGTGCGGGTGGAGGTCGTGCCTTGAAGCGCCCGACGGCATGAACAAGGCCTTCGTCAAGGAGGCCGAGAACGCCGACGACGATGACCAGGCGCCCGGCCTGCCACCGCTGCCGCCCGGCACGCGCAACTACCTCACGCCGCAAGGCTGGCGCCGGCTGCGCGAGGAGTTGATGACGCTGCTCGACGCCGAGCGTCCGAAGGTCGTCGAGGTCGTGTCATGGGCGGCCAAGAACGGCGACCGCTCGGAGAACGGCGACTACCTGTACGGCAAGAAGCGGCTGCGCGAGATCGACCGCCGCATCCGCTTCCTGACCAAGCGGCTGGACATCGCCGAAGTGGCCGACCCGTCGGCACATCACGGCAAGGACCAGATCTTCTTCGGCGCCACCGTGACCTACGCCAACGCCGCCGGCCAGCAGCGCACGGTCACCATCAAGGGCATCGACGAAGCCGACAGCCTGCACGGCGAAGTGAGCTGGATCTCGCCGATCGCCCGCGCCCTGCTCAAGGCGCGCGAGGGCGACGAGGTGCCACTGGTGTCGCCGGGCGGCATTGAGAAGATCGACATCGTCGAGGTGCGCTACCCCGCGCCGGACGAGCCGAAGCGATAGCGCGATATGCGTAGCACCACGGGCTGGCGGCGCAGCGTGCGCAGCACCTCGGCCAGGTGCAGGCGGTCGCGCACGCTGATCAGCAGGCGCAGCTCGGTCGTTTCTTCGGCCTGCTGCGGGTCCATGCCGAGATGGATGATGTCGGCCTCGGCCGTGCTCACGCCCGAGGCCACCTGCGCCAGCACGCCCTTGCCGTTCTTCACCAGCACGAAGACGCTGGTCTCGAAGCTGCGCGTCAGCTCGTCGGCCCATTCGACCTGTATCCAGCGCTCGCTGTCGCGTTCGAACAGGCGCTTGCCGGTGGGGCATTCGGCCGTGTGCACGACCAGGCCTTCGCCGCGGCCGAGGTAACCGACGATGGCGTCACCGGGGATCGGCCGGCAACAGGGGGCGAACTGGATCGAAGCGCCCTCGCTGCCGTCGACGAAGACCACGCCCTGCGTCGGTGTGCTGTCGTCCTGCACGTAGCGGCCCAGGGTCAGCGTCACGGCGTCGGGCTTGATGCCGCGCTCGGCCAGCATCTTTGCCAGGCGCTTGGCAAAGATGATGGCGATCTTGCGGCCCAGGCCGATGTCCACCAGGAGTTCGCCACGGTTGCGGTTGCCGCTCCAGCGCGTGAGCTGTTGCCACAACGCCAGCGCCACGGCGTCGTTGGGGTCGCCGGAAGGCATCTGCAGGCCCTCGGCACGCAAGGCCTGGGCCAGCATCTTTTCGCCCAGGCTGCGCGACTCCTCGGTCTCCATGTTCTTGAGGTAGTTGCGGATCTTGGAGCGCGCGCGGCCGGTGCGCACCATGCCCAGCCAGGCCGGGTTGGGGCGCGCGCCGGGGGCGGTGATGACCTCGACCACGTCGCCGCTCTTGAGCTCGGTGCGCAGCGCCACCGGCTCGCCGTTGACCTTGGCCGCCACCATGTGCTGGCCGACATCGGAGTGGATCGCGTAGGCAAAGTCCACCGTGGTGGCGCCACGCGGCAGCGCCAGGATCTTGCTGCGCGGTGTGAAGACGTAGACCGCATCGGGGTACAGGTCGACCTTGATGTGCTCCAGGAATTCGGCCGAGTCGTTGGTCTCGACCTGGATGTCGAGCAGGCTCTGCAGCCACAGCGTCGAGAAGCGCTGCGCGTCGGCTGCCGCGCCGCTCTTGGCGTCGCCCTTGCTGCCGGTCTTGTAGAACCAGTGCGCCGCGATGCCCTTCTCGGCCACTGCGTGCATGGCCTCGGTGCGGACCTGGAATTCCACCGCCGTGCCCAGCGGGCTGACCAGGGTGGTATGCAGCGACTGGTAGCCGTTGGCCTTGGGGATCGCGATGTAGTCCTTGAAGCGGCCCGGCACCGGCTTGTAGAGCTGGTGCAGCACGCCCAGCGCGATGTAGCACTCGGTGAGCGTGGGCACGACGATGCGAAAACCGAAGATGTCGCTGACCTGCGCGAAGCCGGAATGCTTCTCGCGCATCTTGCGGTAGATCGAATAGATGGTCTTCTCGCGTCCCGAGACCTGGACCTTGACGTTTTGCTGCGCGAAGGCCTTCTCGACGTCCTTCTGCACGCGCTCGACGATGTCGCGCCGGTGGCCGCGCGCGCGTTTCACGGCCTTGGCCAGGGCGGCGTGGCGCCACGGGTAGAGCAGCTCGAAGCAGAGCTCCTGCAGCTCGCGGTAGGTCTGGTTCAGGCCCAGCCGGTGCGCGATGGGGGCGTAGATATCGATCGTCTCGCGTGCGATGCGCTCGCGCCGCTCGGCCGCCATGGCCTGCATCGTGCGCATGTTGTGCAGCCGGTCGGCCAGCTTGATGAGGATCACGCGCACGTCGCGAGCCATCGCCAGCAGCATCTTGCGGAAGCTCTCGGCCTGGCTCTCCTCGCGCGTATTGAAGTGCAGCTTGTCGAGCTTGGTCAGGCCGTCCACCAGGTCGGCGGTGGCGGCGCCGAACTTCTCGATCAACTCGGGCTTGGCAATGCCGCAGTCCTCGATCGTGTCGTGCATCAGCGAGGCCATGATGGCCTGGGCGTCGAGCTTCCAGTCGGCGCACAGGCCGGCCACCGCGATCGGATGCGTGATGTAGGGCTGGCCGTTGGCGCGGAACTGCCCCAGGTGGGCCTGGTCGGCGAACTTGTAGGCCTCACGTACCAGCTTGAGGTCGGCCTTGGACAAGTAGCCCAGCCGCTCGGACAGGGCAGCGAAGGACTGCACCTCTGCGCTCGCCTGCGGCTCGTGCTGGACGAGCGGCGCGCGCTGCCGCCCGTGCAGCGCAGCGGGCAACAGTTCAGCGGCCAGGGAACGCAGGCTCATGGCTGGAATTTAGCGCGTCTTGCCGCGCACCGCAGCGGCCTGCTGCAAATGGCAGCGGGCGCCGTGTCGATGCGACACCGGCGCCCGCGGCCAGGCAAGCGAGGGAAGGCTAGGCGATCAGGTCGGCACCTTGCGCAGCATCTCGATGCCGACCTCGCCGGCGGCGATCTCGCGCAGCGCGGTCACGCCGGGCTTGTTCTTGGTCTCGATCTTGGGCGCATGGCCCTGGCTGAGCATGCGCGCGCGGTAGGTGGCGGCCAGCACGAGCTGGAAGCGGTTGGGGATCTTGACGAGGCAGTCTTCGACGGTGATGCGGGCCATGGATGCCTTCGGAAAGTGTTGCGGGGTGAAGCCGTTCGGTGCCGTTCAGATCAGGCCTAGCACGGCAAAAACCTGCGAGCGGTTGCGCATCTGGGCGGCGTACTTCAGGCGCTGCGAGTGCACGACCGTCTTCAGGTCGAACAGCGCTGTTTCGAACAAGCCGTTGATTATAACGAAGTCGAAGTGCCGGGCCTGCACCACCTCGTCGCGCGCACTGTCCAGCCGCCGTGCGATGGTTTCGGGCCGGTCTTCGCCGCGGCGGTGCAGCCGCTGCGCCAGTTCGTCCCAGCTCGGTGGCAGGACGAAGATCAGCACCGCGTGCGGGAACAGCTGCTTGATCTGCAGTGCGCCTTGCCAGTCGATCTCCAGCACCACGTCCTCGCCGCCCATCAGGCGCTGTTCGATGGCCTTGCGCGAGGTGCCGTAGAGCTTGCCGTGCACCTCGGCCCATTCGAAGAACTCGCTGCGTTCGATCATCTCGCGGAAGGCCGGCTCGGCGACGAACCAGTACTCGCGGCCCTGCTGCTCCTGCCCGCGCGGCTGGCGCGTGGTGTGCGACACCGACACCGCCAGGTGCGAGTCGAGCTCGAGCAGCGCCTTCACGAGGCTGGACTTGCCGGCACCGCTGGGCGCAGCGACGCAAAACAGATTGCCGGGGGTTTCCATCGGCGGATTTTCCCTCAAGAACGGGCCAGGCGTGTATATGCAGGCAAACAGGGATACCATTTCAGGCAGGGCGGGGAGAGATCCCGTCCGCTGGTCATCACAACCTCGCGCGCTGCGCTCCACACCATGAAGACATCTCTCATCCGATCGTTCTTGTCGATGTCGACCGCCGTCTTGCTGATGGCGGCCTGCGGCGGCGGCGCCGACGTCGATACGTCCCGGGCCCAGGGCTTCGTCGCCCAGATCGCCGCGGCTCAGCCGAGCGCCGCCGATGCTCGCAAGCGGGCACTGGCGGCCACCGAGATCACGGTGGACGCCGCGGCAGCGTTCGACTGGGCCGAATACACCTACCCCGAGCTGTTCCCCAAAGGTCCGCAGAACTTCACGGCGCCTCACGAGGGCGTGCTGTACACCGTGCGCAGCTATGCGAACGGCAACTACCTGGGCGTGACCCCGGGCAACGACATCTACGGGCTCGGGCCGTTCACCAACGGGGATCTCAAGCTGCTGGGGAACCTGTCGGAATTCGCCGCCCAGAT
Organism: Rubrivivax sp.; assembly: GCA_030680415.1. Lineage (GTDB taxonomy): Bacteria > Pseudomonadota > Gammaproteobacteria > Burkholderiales > Burkholderiaceae_C > Rubrivivax. Next base: position 9,516 of record JAUXVE010000165.1, on the reverse strand, counting down.
ACGTGCCGATGCGTGCAGCGTCCACCCGGGCAGCTGTGACGCAGACCGCGCCAACCAGCTCTTCGACTGGGCCGAGTACACCTATCCAGCGCTGTTCCCCAAAGGCCCGCCGAACGCCGACGTGGTGCGTGACGGCGTCGACTACGTCGAGCGCGCCTACACCAATGGCAACGCCCTGAGAATGACCAGGGGCAGCGCGGACCCGACGGTCTATGGTTTCGGCCCGTTCACGGACGACGTCCTCGTGTCGTTCGGGAAGTGGTCGGATTTCGCCGCTCTCGTGCACGCCGATGCGTGCAATGTCTACCCGGGCAGCTGTGGCGGCCAGACGCCCACCGGGACGCTGAACGAGTGCACGGACCCTGACGTGGCAACGCTGCCGACGGGGTTCACGTCCCGACTGGTCTACGTCTACAGCGGGGCGCTGACCGGTGAGCTGACCGGTGAGCAGACGATCGAGACGGTCATCGACGGGCCGTCCCAGTTCGAAGGCCAGAATGGTCTCGAGAACGCCATCAAGATCACCTCGGTGACCAGCGGGACGAACATTTTCGATGGCGAGGCTGTCGCCACATCCACCAAGGTGGAGAGCTTCGAGCAGTTGGGCAGCAACGGGGTGACGAAGACGCTGGGTGCGTTGGTCGAGACGACGATGAGCGTCGACGGCATCTCAATTCCGATGCTGAGCAGCAAGACCGTCTACACCCCGCCGCGCGAGAACCTCGAATTCCACATCGCGCTGGGCGAGACAGGCACCATCGTCAGCACCTCCACCACGACCACCATCGTTCCGCCGGGGTCACCCATAGGCTCGACCGTCACCGACACCTTCACCTTCGAAGAGAAGGTAGAGGTGACGGTCCCGGCCGGGAAATTCGAGACCTGCCAATACCGCACCAACGGCGAAAACGCCAACAGCTACACGACCGCCTGGCACATCGTGGGCAAGGGCATTGCGGCCAAGATCGTGGCCACGGAGAACGGCGTCACCACCCTCACACAGCAACTCAAGTCGGGGTCCTACAACGGCGCGCCCCTGTAGCCGGAAGACGGGGCGGCGGCGCCGTCCCTAGCCGTAGTTGGTGATCCACTCGATGCCCTGCGCATAGGCGGCATCGATCGCGGTGTCTTCGGTGGCGTGGTCGCCGCGCGGTACGGCGATCTCGCGCGGCCGCGTCGGCCACACCTGCTTGCAGACCACGAGACTGGGTGAGAACTTGCCGTTGTCCGACGGCTTGGCGCTGCACTGGAGTTCGTAGTCGCGGTGCCTGAAGATCTTGGTGATGCCCATCATTGGTCTCTTCTCAGAATTGTCGAGAGGGGCCGCTCGAGGCTGCCACTCATGCCTCGCCGGCGTCGGTGGACAGGGCTTCGCTGCAATGCACCGGCACGACCAGCACCCCCTGGTCGTCGGCCACGGCCTCGATGTGCACCCGCGGTGCTTGTGACTGCACGCCGCCGAAGATGGTGGCGAAGGCCGCATCGGCGGCGTCGCGGCTGGTGGCCAGGCGGACGAAGCCCATCGGGATCGCGGTGCCCGAGGGGTCGAACAGATACCAGCGGCCGGCCAGCCAGGCCTCGACGTAGGCGTGGAAGTCGGGTGGCCCCAGCACCGGGTCGGCACCGTAGTCGAAGCCGGTGGCGAAGCGCGCCGGGATGTTGACGGCACGGCACAGGGCGATCATCAGGTGCGCGAAGTCGCGACACACCCCTTGCTTGTTGGCCAGCGTGTCGCAGGCCGTGGTCAGGCTGTTCGAGGTGTTGGAGCGGAACGCGACCTCGCGCGTCACCCAGTCGCGGATCGCCAGCACGCGGCCGTAGCCGTGCCACAGTGCGCCGAACTGCTGCACGGCGAAGCCGTGCAGCTTGTCGGATTCGCAGTAGCGGCTGGGGTACAGGTAAGGCAGCACCTGCGGCGGCAGGTCGGGGATGCGGACCTCACCCAGGTCCTCAGGCTGCATGCGGTGATGGGCAATGTCCACCGTGGCCGCGGACAGCACGCGCAGCGGGCCGGGCATGGCGCTCAGGCGCAGCGTGCGGGTGTGGGCCACGGCGTCGGTGTGCGAGCGCGTCACCACGGGCTGGCTGATCTCGAGCCGCTCGTTCACCACGCGCTGGTGGCGCGTCTGGGCGGCTTGCAGGTTGAAGATGAAGTCGGCGCCCGGCTCCAGCACCTGATAGTTGAGTTCGACCGAGAACTGCAGGCGCACCACGACGGAGGCTTTTAACGACGGCGCGCGGCAGGCGCGGGGCCGCGGCCTTCGAGGTGGCGGAAATTGATGCGCCCCTTCGTCAGGTCGTAGGGCGAAAGTTCCAGCGACACGCGGTCGCCGGCCAGGATGCGGATGTGGTGCTTGCGCATGCGCCCGGCGGTGTAGGCGATGAGCGAATGGCCGTTTTCCAGCGTGACGCGGAAACGCGAGTCCGGCAGTACTTCGGCGACGACGCCGCTCATCTCGATCAGGTCTTCCTTGGCCATGGGGTCTTTCGTGGTGGTTTGAAGGCGGTGCCGGCCACGGCCGCAAGCCACGGCGAGGGCCGTGGCATGGCGGACAACGAAGAAGGCGATGCGGGCCGACAGTGCCACCCGGAGGGTGTGGACCGCGCAGGATCAGAAGGCGACTCGGGGTTCCGCTGCCGTGAACCGGGCTTCGGGCACGTGGCTTGAAGCGATAAGAGTCGTGAATTCAACTCGCGGAGTTTATCACTGTGCCGGGATCGCCGCCGACTCGCCCCCCGCGCCGCCTGAAGGTCACGGCTGCTCCAGCGCGCGTGTCACGATCTCGCGCACGTCGTTGCTCAGCTCGGCCTTGGCGGCGACGCGCGCGATGGCCTCGCGTGCCGCGCTGCGATAGGGCTCGGCCAGCGTGGCCCAGCGGTCCATGGTGCGCGCCAGGCGGCCGGCCAGTTGCGGGTTGATGGCGTCCAGTTCCAGCAAGCGGTCGGCCCACAGCACGTAGCCGGCGGCGTCCGTGCGGTGGAAGGCGGCCGGGTTGTGCGCGCACAGCGTGAACAGCAGGCTGCGCACGCGGTTGGGGTTCTTCACCGAATAGTCGCGGTGCTTGAACAGGGCCTTGGAGCGCGCGAAGGCGCGGCCGGCGTCGGCGCCCGGCGGCTCCGGCGCACGGGCCTGCAGCATGAACCATTTGTCGAGCACCAGCGCGTCGCCATGCGCCAGCGCGTGGAAGTGCGCCAGTGCCACGTCGGCCAGCGGCGAGTGGGCATCGACCAGCGCCCCGATCGCGCCCTGGCGGTCGGTCATGTTGGTGGCGTCCTTGAAGCGCTGGTAGACCTTGCCGGGCCACACCGCATCGCCCTGGCGCACCGCATGCAGGCACAGCATGGCCAGCGCCAGGTTGGCCAGCGCGCGGCGGCCGGCCTGCGCCGGCGTTGGGCTGTAGCCTTCGTGCACCTGGTGCTGCTCCCAGGCCCACAGCCAGTCGGCGCGCAGCCGTTCGGCCAGCAAGGCGCGCCACTGTTCGCGCACGGCGTGGATGCGCTGCGGGTCGACCGCCGGCAGCTGCTCGGCGATGTAGAGCTCGCTGGGGGCGACGAGCAGCAGTTCCTTGAACGCGGGGTCCAGAGCCATGTCGCGCAGCACGCGCGACAAGGCTGTCGCCAGGGCCTCGTCGAGCAACGGTGCGGCGTCGCCTTGCACCGCCGCCAGCAGGCGCGCCAGCATGAGGCGCTGGCCGGCTTCCCAGCGGTTGAAGGGGTCGCTGTCGTGCGCCAGCAGCACCAGGCGCTCGTCGTCGCCCAGGCCGTCGTCCAGCCGCACCGGCGCCGAGAAGCCGCGCAGCAGCGAAGGCACCGGCGGCGCCTCGACGTCGTCGAAGGTCCAGCTCTGCTCGGCTTCTTCCAGCACCAGCAACCGGTCTGCCGCGAGTGCGCGGCCGTCGGCGGCCAGCAGCCCCATCGCCACCGGCACCACGAACGGCAGCTTGCTCGGCTGCGCGGGCGTTGGCTCGCTGTGCTGGCCGAGCGTCAGCGTGTAACGCCGCGCCTGCGCGTCGTAGTGGCCGCGCGCCGTGACGCGCGGTGTGCCGGCCTGGGCGTACCAGCGCTTGAAAGCATCCAGCCGGCTCGCCAGTTCGCTGCCGGGGTTGGCGTCGGCGATGGCCTGCGCGAAGTCGTCGCAAGTCACGGCCCGGCCATCAAAGCGCTGGAAGTACAGCGTGATGCCGCGGGCAAAGCCCTCGCGGCCCACCAGCGTGTGCATCATGCGCACGAGCTCGGCGCCCTTTTCATACACCGTGGCGGTGTAGAAGTTGTTGATCTCCAGGTAGCTGTCGGGCCGCACCGGATGCGCCATCGGGCCGGCGTCTTCGGGGAACTGCATGGCGCGCAGCTTGCGCACGTTTTCGATGCGCTTGACCGCGCGCGCCGACGCCGAGCCGGCCATGTCCATGCTGAATTCCTGGTCGCGAAAGACCGTCAGGCCTTCCTTGAGCGAGAGCTGGAACCAGTCGCGGCAGGTGATGCGGTTGCCGGTCCAGTTGTGGAAGTACTCGTGCCCGATGACGCTTTCGATGCCGGCGTAATCGTCGTCGGTGGCGCTGGCGGCGTTGGCCAGCACGAACCTGGTGTTGAAGAGGTTGAGGCCCTTGTTCTCCATCGCGCCGGAGTTGTAGTCCTCCACCGCCACCACCATGTAGCGCTCCAGGTCCAGCGCCAGCCCGAAGCGCGCTTCGTCCCACACCACCGAGGCCAGCAGCGAGTTCATCGCGTGTTCGGTCTTTTCCAGGTCGCCGGGGCGCACGTAGACCTGCAGCAGGTGCTCGCGCCCACCGCGCGTGAGGATGCGCTGCTCGCGCGCCACCAGAGCGCCCGCGACCAGCGCGAACAGGTAGCTGGGCTTCGGGAACGGGTCGTGCCACCTGGCGTAGTGGCGCCCGCCGTCCAGCAGGCCTTGCTCGACGAGGTTGCCGTTGCTCAGCAGCACCGGGTAGCGGGCCTTGTCCGCGCGCAGCAGCACGGTGTAGACGGCCATCACGTCGGGCCGGTCCAGGAAGTAGGTGATGCGGCGGAAGCCCTCGGCTTCGCACTGCGTGAAGAAACCGCCGCCGCTGGTGTACAGGCCCTGCAGCGCGGTGTTCCTGTCGGGGGCGCAGGTGTTGCGGATCTCCAGCGTGAAGCTGTCGGCCTCGGGCGGGTTGTCGATGACCAGTTCGCCCTGGTCATGGCGGAACGAGACGCTGGCACCGTCGGCCTGCACGCGCAGCAGCGTGAGTTCCTCGCCGTGCAGGCGCAGCGGCTGGCGGGGCAGGGCGGTGTTGCGCTCGATCGCCAGCTTGCTGGCGACGATGGTCTTGGCCGGGTCGAGGTCGAAGGTCAGTTCGACGGCGCGGATGAAATACGCCGGCGCGGCGTAGTCTTCGCGGCGCACGATGGCGGTGGTCGCTTCACGCATGGGGCGTGGTCTCCAGGTGATGGCGGGCCGGCGGCCCTGGGGCTACAGCCCCTGCTTGAGGCTGGCTTCGATGAAGGCGTCGAGGTCGCCGTCGAGCACCTTCTGCGTGTTGCTGATCTCGACGTTGGTACGCAGGTCCTTGATGCGGCTGTTGTCCAGCACGTAGCTGCGGATCTGGTGTCCCCAGCCGACGTCGGTCTTGGTGTCCTCGAGCTTTTGCTGCGCTTCCTGGCGCTTGCGCAGTTCGAAGTCGTACAGCCGCGAGCGCAGCCGCTGCCAGGCGGTCTCGCGGTTGCCGTGCTGGCTGCGGCCGTCCTGGCACTGCACCACGATCCCGGTGGGGAGGTGCGTCAGGCGCACCGCCGAGTCGGTCTTGTTGATGTGCTGGCCGCCGGCGCCGCTGGCCCGGTACGTATCCGTGCGCACGTCGGCCGGGTTGATGTCGATCTCGATCGAATCGTCGATTTCCGGGTAGACGAACAGGCTGGCGAAGCTGGTGTGGCGCCCGCCGGACGAATCGAAGGGGCTCTTGCGCACCAGCCGGTGGACGCCGGTTTCGGTGCGCAGCAGGCCGAAGGCGTATTCGCCCTCGACCTTGATGGTGGCGCTCTTGATGCCGGCCACGTCACCGGCCGTTTCGTCTTCGACCGTGGCCTTGAAACCCTTGCGTTCGGCGTACTTGAGGTACTGGCGCAGCAGCATGGCCGCCCAGTCGCAGGCTTCGGTGCCACCGGCGCCGGCCTGGATGTCGACGAAGCAGTTCAGCGGGTCGGCCGGGTTGCTGAACATGCGCCGGAATTCGAGTTCCTCGACGGTGGCGCCGAGCGCCTGCGCTTCGGCCTCGATGGCGCGCAGGCCGGCTTCGTCGCCTTCGGCCTTGCTCATCTCGTAGAGCTCGGTGTTGTCGGCGAGATTGCTGCGCAGGTGGTCGATGGTGCCGACCACGCCTTCGAGCATCTTCTTTTCGCGTCCCAGTTCCTGGGCGCGCTTGGGTTCGTTCCAGACGGTGGGGTTTTCCAGCGCGGCGACGACCTCGTTCAGGCGCAGGGCCTTGCGGTCGTAGTCAAAGATACCCCCGGAGCTGCTCGGTGCGCGCGCTCAGGTCGGCGAGCAGCGTGCCGATCGAGTTGATGTGTTCGACGTCCATGGTGGGCAATGTGTGGCTTGGTGAGAGCCCGTGATTCTCGCATGCAGGCCTGCGACGGCGCTCAGGCCAGGAAGCGCTGCAGCTGCGCTGCCAGCGCCGGATCAGTAGAGGAAGCGCTGCAGCTGCGCTGCCAGCGCTTCGGGCTGGTCGTGGTGCAGCATGTGACCGCACGGCGCCAGGCGCGCGCGCTGCACGTTCGGCACCACCGCCAGCCGGGCGTCGAAATCGCTGCGCGGGTAGCGGTGGCCCCACCACTTGGTCGTGTCGGTGAGGTCGCCTTCGACCCACAGCAGCGGCGCGGTGATGAGCTTCCAGGTATCCAGCGCCTCGTCCTTGCGGTAAAGCACCGGGTTGGCGCGTTTGTGCGCGGGGTCGCCCAGGATGTGCCAGCGGCCGTCGCCGCGCCGTCGCGACCAGTGCGGCGCCAGCCAGGCCGCCTTGTCGGGCGTGAGCAGCGGGTTGTTCTTGAGCAGCCGTTCGGCCACTGCCTGCAGGCTGTCGTAGCTGCGCAGCGCTGGCGGTGTCTTCAACTCGTCCAGCCATTGGGCGAGCCGTTTCGGCGCCTGCTGCGGCCGCGTCTCGGGCATGCCGAAGCCCTCGAGGTTGACGAGCCGGCGTATGCGCGCGGGCCGCACGCCGGCGTAGCTCATGGCGACGTTGCCGCCCATGCTGTGGCCCAGCAGGTCCACCGGGCCGGCCCAGCCGGCGGCGCCCAGCAAGGTGTCGAGCAGGGCGTCGAGGTCACCCAGGTAGTCGGGGAACCAGTAGGTGTCGGCGCCCGGCGTGGCCGTGAGCCCGAAGCCGCGCCAGTCGGGCGCGATGACCCAGCGCTCGAAGCCATCGGCGGCGGCCAGCGCGTCGACGACGAACTGGAACGAGGCGCCGACGTCCATCCAGCCGTGCAGCAGCACGAGCGGCGGGTGCGCGGGCGTGGCCAGCGAGGCGTCGCCCCAGGTGTGGAGGTGGTATTGCAGGCCGCGGATGGCGACGAAGGAACTTTGTGGGTGCCGCTGCGGTACGTAGGACATGCGGCGCACTGTAGCGGCTGCGCGCGGGAGTGGCAGTCGCGGGCGTGACGGGGTGCGCGGCGTGGGCGCGGTGTTCGGACCGTTTGGTCAGCCAGTCGGGCGAAGCCCGATGCCACGGCGCGACGGGCTCTTGCCCGTCGCGCCGTGGCATTGCGGTTCATCCCCACGCACGTGGGGAACACAACGCCTGATAGAAATTTGCACCGACAAGGGCCGGTTCATCCCCACGCACGTGGGGAACACAGCGGTATCCGCACTTTGTCGAGGCGGATGCACGGTTCATCCCCACGCACGTGGGGAACACACCCGGGTCCGGCTCGACCCCGGAAATCATTACGGTTCATCCCCACGCACGTGGGGAACACAATCCGATCCGGCGGCAGCGCGTGCGCCGGCGCGGTTCATCCCCACGCACGTGGGGAACACGCCACGCGAATGGCCACACGCGCGACAAACAGCGGTTCATCCCCACGCACGTGGGGAACACCTGAAGCGTGCGAGCTGTCAGCCTCCGCACGCCGGTTCATCCCCACGCACGTGGGGAACACCCGCAGACCCTGAGCCAGTGGGCCGCCGACCACGGTTCATCCCCACGCACGTGGGGAACACTGCACCCACTCATGCGCCAGGCAAGCCGACGCCGGTTCATCCCCACGCACGTGGGGAACACAGCAAGCTCGGCGTCAGCGACAAGTGGGCCGACGGTTCATCCCCACGCACGTGGGGAACACATCAACCACCGAATGCAGCCGGCGGTAAAAGACGGTTCATCCCCACGCACGTGGGGAACACGGTTAGGCGCGTGCCCGTACTACGCGCCAATGCGGTTCATCCCCACGCACGTGGGGAACACGAGTTGCGCGATCAGCGCTCGGCCCTGGGTTCCGGTTCATCCCCACGCACGTGGGGAACACTTGAAGGACGCCGCGCCGACAGCATCGAGACCCGGTTCATCCCCACGCACGTGGGGAACACGCTGCGGACGTGATCGCGGCCGCGCTGAAAGGCGGTTCATCCCCACGCACGTGGGGAACACCCCAAGACCAGCACCACAGCCATCGCCAACAGCGGTTCATCCCCACGCACGTGGGGAACACGCCAGGCGCTGCGTGGAGTGGTGCGAGTAGCGCGGTTCATCCCCACGCACGTGGGGAACACGGTGCGCCGGCGGCTGGCGGCGCATGAAGGGGCGGTTCATCCCCACGCACGTGGGGAACACGCAGGCCTGGACGGCGACACGGCCTACATCACCGGTTCATCCCCACGCACGTGGGGAACACTCACGTTCCTCGAACTTATCTCGCTGATGCTCCGGTTCATCCCCACGCACGTGGGGAACACGCCTGTCGGGCGTAGGCGGCCATTGCCTCTGCCGGTTCATCCCCACGCACGTGGGGAACACTGGACCTTCGCCGCGTCGGGCGTTATGTACGCCGGTTCATCCCCACGCACGTGGGGAACACAACTTGGCCGGCGCGTACTTGGCCGGCGCGTACGGTTCATCCCCACGCACGTGGGGAACACTCCCGAATCACCCCCAACGCGACGTTGTCGATCGGTTCATCCCCACGCACGTGGGGAACACCTTGTTCCAGCGAAGGAACTGCTCTGCCGCGTCGGTTCATCCCCACGCACGTGGGGAACACGTCGGTCACGTATGGACTGACCCGGAGCGCGACGGTTCATCCCCACGCACGTGGGGAACACCTGATGATGATCGGCTGCCCGGCGACAAACGCCGGTTCATCCCCACGCACGTGGGGAACACTGGACCACGTCTCCGCCCAGGGTGGCCGGGTGCGGTTCATCCCCACGCACGTGGGGAACACACAGACTCCACCAGCCGCGCAATGGCCTCTCGCGGTTCATCCCCACGCACGTGGGGAACACGGAAATGGCCTGGGCTATAGCTGCACGCAAAGCGGTTCATC
>JAUXVE010000162.1 GCA_030680415.1 Rubrivivax sp. | reverse complement strand
CCAAAACAAGGCCGTGGCCGCGCTCCTGCACGATCTGAACGAGCAGGCCTTCTGCCACCCCGAAACCGGCGCAAGGATGATCTACACGCTGGTGTGAAGTGCCAAGCACAGTTCCTCCGAGATCAGGATCTCTGAAGGTAGTAGCGGATCTTGTGCGGCTTGATGTCGTTGTCGTCGAGGATGCGCCAGACCGTGCTCTTGCCTGCGCCGGCCAGACGTGTGAAGCCTGCCGCCCCGGCGCGTTCGCTGACAAACCTGGCCAGCGCCGAGATCGACCACAACTCGGCCGCCAAGCCATGGTCCTTGGGTTTGGTGCACGCGATGCTGACCACCCAGGCCTTGGCCTCGTCGCCGATCTCGGGCTCGTGCGGCCGGTGGTACTTGTCCTTCAACCCCATCTGCACGCCTGCGGCCAGCGCCTTGTCCACGCAGCGGTAGATCATCGGTCGGCTGAATCCGAGCTGCCGATGAAGTTCAGTGACGGTGACGCCATCAGCGTAGCCCAGCATCACCTTGGCACGCTCAACCTCTCGCGTCGGCGCCGACCTCGAAGCAGCCAGCTCTTTGAGCGTGGCCCGCTGCTCCGGCGTCAGCACCAACGCCGCCCGCTTGGATTTCCTTGCCATGATCACCGCCTTCAGGAGTTGAAGTGGAAGCATGGCAATTATCGCTCAATTAGTAACTGTATTGCTGGAACGTACTACTAGTTCGCACGGTCAAGCACGGTCTGTGCGGTTGCGCACATTGACTGCTGCCGACCGCCCGTCGGGCACCAGGCGCTCGGTCAGTCGCTGCCGCATCGCACGCGTCACGCCTATGTACGACAACGCACCGAGCGTCGGTCCTGGATTGCGATAGTCTGAACGATGATTAAAGGTCAAGAGGCCCTGGTCGCCCAAGTCAAGGGCACGGCCGAGAAAGCCTTGGCACGGTTCAGCGAACACGTCACGCGCGTCGAGGTGCACCTGAGCGACGAGAACAGCGGCAAGAGCGGCCAGTTCGACCAGCGCTGCATGCTCGAAGCCCGTCTCGAAGGCCGTCAACCTGTGGCGGTCACGGACCAAGCAGCGAGCCTGCCAAGGGACTGACGGCCACGGTGGTGGGGCTGGTACTCGTATTCATCGGCGCGACGACGGTATTTGCCGAGCTGCAAGGCGCGCTGGACCGCATCTGGCGGGTGGGCGGCAGTGAGCGCAAGAGCGGATGGTTCTCGCTCGTGCACGCGCGCCTGATGGCGTTCGGCATGATCCTGGCCGTCGGCTTCCTGCTCATCGTGTCTCTTGTCACCAGCGCGATGCTGGCCGCCATGGGGCGACGCTGGGACTCCGCCTTCGGCGCCTGGCAGGGGTTCGTGCAAGCCGGTAACGCCGTCGTCGGCTTCATGCTCGTGGCGGCCATGTTCGGCCTCATCTACAAGGTCATGCCGCGCGTGCACGTGCTGTGGAAGGATGTGTGGCTCGGGGCCCTGTTGGCGGCCCTGCTGTTCACGTTGGGCAAGGTCCTGATCGGCTTGTACATCGGCCGCAGCGGCGTCGCATCGGGCTTCGGCGCGGCCGGGTCGCTGGTGGTGGTGCTGTTGTGGGTGTACTTCTCGGCCCAGATCCTGCTGATCGGTGCCGAATTCACCTGCGTCTACGCCAGAACCTTCGGGTCCCGACGGACGGAACGCGAGCAACGCGGTGGGCCAGGCGAGTTGCCGGGTCAGGCGACCCGTGGATCGCACAATGCACCTGCACCCCCACCCGAGGAACGTCAATGAACTTTCGAGCCCTGGCCGTCTTCCTTGCGCTGGCCCTGCTGGCGCTGTTTGCCATGCTGAACTGGGTGGCATTCACAGCGCCAACGACGCTGACGCTGGGCTTCGCCGACGTGAGCGCACCGCTGGGCCTGATCATGCTCATCATCACGGGCGTCGTCAGCGGCCTGTTCCTTGTCTACATCCTGTTCCAGCAGGCGGGCGTGATTCTGGAGGCGCGCCGATACGCGAAGGAGTTGAAGGGCCACCGCGAGCTGGCGGACAAGGCCGAGGCCTCGCGGTTCACGGAAATGCGAACCTACCTGGACGGCGAGATGCGCAGGATCGAAGTACAGGGGGCCGCAGCCAACCGCGAATTCGCTGCCCGCATCGAGAAGCTGGAACAAGGGCTGCAGGACAAGCTGGCCGAGTCCACGCGAACGATGCAGGCCGGTCTCGGCGAGATCGAAGACAAGCTCGATCGTGTGCTGCCGCCGCCGCGATCCTGAGACTGCGTTGCTGGGAGAAGCGGACATCATCGAGAAGCGGCGCGATGCGTCGGACGCACGGCGCTTCGTCTATCGCCTCTCGAGCAAGGGCATCGACCTGGCGCCGGTGCTCGTCGAACTCATGATCTGGTCGGCCCGTCACGAAGCGACCGCCGCGCCTGCCGCCGTCGTGCGGTCCATGCGGTCCGATCGGGCCGCGTTCATCACCAAGCTGCGCAAGACCTGGCAGTCGTCCGCCCGAGTGTCCGGGTGAGACGGTTGCGGCACCGGCAGAGCAGACGGCCAGTGTTGCCCTGCCGCAGACGCAGCAACTCAGAGTGTCTTGGGCACGCGGTCCTTCAGGCGCGGCCAGTTCTTCTCTGCTGTGGCCAGGTTGCCGGGGACGTCGTCCAGCCAGCGCTTCTGGACATCCTTGTTGACGTTCAGGTACAGCCTGCCGCCCACCACACGCCACGCCTGCGGGGCGACGTCGAGTTTCTTCTCCAATGCGACGCCCGTGGCGCAGCAGCCGCCATAGGCCGGCGCGAACTTCGCCGGGTTCGCCACGAACGCATCGCGGTTGGCGGCCGATGCGAAGCGATAGGTCGCACCCAGGTGTTGAGCTGACCCAGGGCGGCACCCTCGCCGGGCTGGCTGACGCACGACTGGCCAAGGCCCTGGTGGCCCTGCACGAGGACGCCGCGCGACCCTGGGAACTGTCGGACATGGCCAGCCTCGCCGGCATGTCGCGCGCACGATTTGCCGTCCACTTCCGGGAGGTCGTCGGCGATACGCCTGCCGACTACCTGGCGTCATGGCGGGTCACACTGGCGCAGGGCATGCTGCGCGCGGGCCGGCCGTTGAAGCACGTCGCGATCGACGTCGGCTACGGCAGTGCCAGCGCGCTGACGCGCGCCTTTATCCGGAAGATCGGTCAGGCACCCACGCACTGGCTGCGCCAGGTCGAAGACGCGCCATCGCCATCGGCCTGACACAAGACACAAGACGCGCGGTCATGAATGTGCGACGCGCGGTGTCCGCTGGCACGGCCGCGGTCCCTAGCATGAGGTCACACCGGCGCTCGCCCATTCGCGGCACGACGCGCCGGTCAAGCCAACCCCATCCAAGCACCACCTCATGTCTGCCAGCCCCATCCTCCACACCCTGCATGCCGTCGACCCTGCCACCGCCACCGGCGCCCAGAAGGAAATCCTGGACAAGGCGCTCAAGGCGGCGGGTTTCCTGCCCAACATGTACCTCAACATGGCCAATGCGCCGGCCGTGCTGAGCACCTACCTGCACGGGTACGCGCTGTTCCGAACCGAGTCGGGCCTCAAGCCCGCCGAACAGGAAGTGGTGTTCCTGGCGGTGAGCCAGGTGAACGGCTGCACCTACTGCACGGCGGCTCACAGCATGATTGCCGACAAGAAGTCGGGTGTACCCGCCGATGTGCTGCAGGCCATCCGCGCCGGCCAGCCCATTCCGGATGCCCGTCTCGCCGCCTTGTATGCGCTCACCGCCGAAATGGTCAAGACCCATGGCCGCCCCAGCCCGGCCACACTGGATACCTTCCTGAGCGCCGGCTTCCAGGAAAAGGACATGCTCTATATCGTGCTGGCCATCGCCGTGAAGACGCTCAGCAACTTCAGCAACCACGCTTTCGCGACGCCGGTGGACGCCGTCTTCGCGGCCTACAAAGTCGATTGACCCCAGGGATGAGTCCGCACCATGGGCAGCCCTCTCGGCTGGCGTTGACGGCCATGATTCATCATTGACTGCAACGCGGAGATCGCCATGCCCTTCTTCCCCTCGCTGCCCGACGACGCTGGCGCACGACACATCCTCACGCTCAACCCGGCGGCGGGGCGCGCCTTGATCGAGTTCCATACCGCCGCGCTGCGAACCGACTCGCAGCTGACGGCCAGGGACAAGGAACTGATCGCCGCCTTCGTCTCGGGTCTGAATGCATGCCAATACTGCTTCGGCGTGCACACGGAAACGGCCAAGGCATGTGGAGTCGATGAGTCACTCATAGAAGCGCTGCTCGTCGACTTCGAAAGTGCGCCAGTCGACGCGAGGCTCAGGCCAATGCTCGAATATGCCCGCGTCCTGACGCTGACCCCTACCAAGGCAACGCAACGCCATGTCGATGCCATCTTCGCAGTCGGCTGGACGGAACGCGACCTGCACGACGCCATCCTGACCGTGTGCCTCTTCAACTTCATGAACCGGCTGCTCGAGGGACACGGCGTGAAGGGATCGGCCGATGTCTATGCCGCCCGCGGACAAGCCCTGCGCGACCTTGGGTATTCGCCTTTGCTCGCGCTGCTGTCCCAAGGGGCAGCGCCCGGGACCGCGCACACACAGCCAGTCGAACAGCACGGACCGAACGAGCATGCTCCACGCCCGCCATCGCGGTGATTCGACGACGACCGTGTCGGTCAACGGCAAGCCGGTGACCGTCGTGTGGACCCGATCGGCTGCGCAGCAACTCGCCGAACGGTCGCGGCCCCTGGTACTCGAGCTCGAGCTCTACTTCTCCTGCCTGGTCAAGAAGTTCGTGCACTTCCATGACGAGGCACCGGAACGGGCAACGACCCGGGTGACGGACAAGCTCCACTTGTACTTTCGCGCGGTGACATCGACGGCTTGCACGATGGACGTCGCAGAGGCTCTCGGGCGACAGCCGGAGATCGAGCTGGAAACTGCCGCCGTGCGAAAGCTGGCACCGAAGCGGGTACAGCTGGACTTCGAAAACGGGTATTGGGTTGCTGCGTTCTGGATGACCTAGGCCGGTCTGCGATGGAGCGGGTGAAGGGAATCGAACCCTCGTATGAAGCTTGGGAAGCTGCCGTTCTGCCATTGAACTACACCCGCGAACGCGTCGAATTATAGGCGCCGGCCCCTGCCGTCAGGGCCGGATGTAGGCCCAACCCTGCTGCTGCTTGCGCATCAGCTCCACGACACCGGCGGGCACGTAGCTGATGTTGCCCAGCATGTCGGCGCGAACCATCTTCAGTGCCTTCAGGGTGTTCTCGCAGGCCACCACCTTGACGCCCTTGGCCACGGCGTCGGCCACGCGCTGCGCCACCGGCGACTCGAGCTTGAGCATGCCGATGCCGGGGCCGTAGGCGACGACCTCGACCTCCACCTTGTCGGCGCCCAGGTCCTGCTGCACGTTACGGATGTTGTTGAGTGTCAGGTTCCACTTCGCGGGGTCGGCATCGCTGACCTGGAAGATCACCTTCTCCTGCGCCCAGGCGGCACCAGCCAGCAGCGCGCTGCAGGCAAGGATCAAGGCACTGCGGCGCAGCGTGGAAAGCGGGCTTGGGGTCATGCTTGTCTCCTGAATGGGTATGGGGGAAGCGGGTGATGCCGTCGCGGATCGTGACAGCCCATACTCCCCACCGCATCGCGATCAACCCGCATCGGCGGCGCAATGCGCTGACCGGCCCGCCGCGTGAGCGCGGCGGGCCGGGCACAATCCGCGGCCGATGGACGACACCAACCCGCCCCCGCCCCCGCCGACACCGCACCGCGCCGCCATCCGCAGCTTCGTGCTGCGCGCCGGCCGCATCGGGCCCGGGCAGCAGCGCGCGCTGAAGGCACTCGGGCCGCGTTTTCTGCTGCCCTTTGCGCCGCAGCCGCTGGACCTGGACGCCACCTTCGGCCGCAGCGCGCCGCGTGTGCTGGAGATCGGCTTCGGCATGGGCGACGCCACCGCGCAGGTGGCCGCCGCGACGCCGGGCACCGACTTCATCGGCATCGAGGTGCACGCGCCCGGCGTCGGCGCGCTGCTCAAGCGCATCGGCGAACTGGGTCTGACCAACCTGCGCATCGTGCAGCACGACGCAGTGCCGGTGCTCGAGTGGATGATCCCGCCGCACTCGCTGGCCGGCGTGCACCTCTGGTTTCCCGACCCCTGGCACAAGAAGAAGCACCACAAGCGCCGGCTCGTGCAACCCGCCTTCGTCGCCCTCGTGGTCTCGCGGCTGGCCCCCGGCGGCTACCTGCACTGCGCCACCGACTGGCAGCCCTATGCGGAGCAGATGCTGGACGTGTTGTCGGGCGCACCCGGCCTGGCCAACACCGCCGCCGGCTACGCGCCGCGGCCGGCCTGGCGGCCGCTGACCAAGTTCGAGAGCCGTGGCCTCAAGCTCGGCCACGGCGTCTGGGACCTGGTGTTCAGTGCTTCCACTCCAGCAGGCCCGTGTAGGCCGTGACCAGCACGACGGCGCCGAAGACGATGCGGTACCAGGCGAAGGCCGTGAAGTCGTGCGTCGACACGTAGCGGATGAGCCAGCGTATGCACAGCAGCGCGCTCACGAACGACAGCGCCAGTCCGACCGCGAACAGCGGCAGGTCGGCCGCGTTCAGCGCCGCGCGCTCCTTCCACACCGAATAGGCGCCGGCGCCCATCAGCGTCGGGATGCCGAGGTAGAAGCTGAACTCGGTGGCGCACTTGCGCGAAAAGCCCAGCACCATGGCGCCGATGATGGTGGCGCCCGAACGGCTGGTGCCCGGCACCAGCGCCAGGCACTGCAGCAGGCCGACCTTCAGCGCGTCCATCGCCGTCATGTCGTCGACCGATTCGACGCGAGCGTGGCGGCGGCCTTCGAGGTCGCGCTCGCCGTAGGCCCGGTGGTGCCGGCGCTCGGCCCACAGGATGACGAAGCCGCCCACCACCAGCGCCACCGCCACCGCCACCGGGTTGAACAGGTGCGCCTTGATCGTCGCGCCCAGCGCCAGCCCGAACACCACCGCCGGCGCGAAGGCGATCATGACGTTACGCGCGAAGCGCTGCGCCACCGGGTCGTGCGTGATGCCGGTCACCGTGCGGCGCAGCCGGTCGCGGTACTCCCAGACGACGGCGAACATGGCGCCGGTCTGGATCGCGATGTCGAAGACCTTGACCATCGGCCCGGTGAAGTCCAGCAGCGAGGCGGCCAGGATCAGGTGCCCGGTGGACGAGATCGGCAGGAACTCGGTCAGCCCCTCCACCACGCCCATGATGGCGGCCTTGAGCAGCAGGATGGGGTCCAAAGGGGTGGTGGCTCCGGCGCGGGGCAAAGCTGCGGATCATAGCGGCGGCAGGGTCGGCGGCCCGTGCGCAAGCGGGAACAATGACCGCCGATTGACCGGTACAGCGGCGTGATATAGCATTACTGACTGGTCAGTCATTAACAAGTGCCCTCCTCCCCACATCAAGGCGACACCAGCCCGCGCCAGCGGCGCAAGGAATCGCGCCCGCAGGAACTGCTGGACGCCGCACTGGCCTTGTTCGCCGAGAAGGGCTACACAGCCACGCGCGCCGAAGAGGTGGCGCGGCGGGCCGGTGTTTCCAAAGGCACGCTGTACCTGTACTACCCCAGCAAGGAAGAATTGTTCAAGGCGGTGGTGCGGCAGAACCTGGGCAGCCTGATCGCCGAAGGCGAGGAGCTCGCCGGGCAGTTCGAAGGCAGCACCTCGGAGCTGCTGGCCGAGCTGCTGCTGACCTGGTGGCAGCGCATCGGCAACACGCCGGCCGCCGGCATCCACAAGATCGTGCTCGCCGAGGTGCGCAACTTCCCCGAGCTGGCACAGTTCTATACCGACGAGGTCATCGTCCCTGCCGACCGCCTGTTCAGCGGTGCCGTGCAGCGCGGCGTCGACCGCGGCGAGTTCCGCCCCATGCCGCCGCACCAGGTGGCACACGCGCTGATGGCGCCGCTGATCTTCATGGCCTTGCACCGCCATTCCTTCGGCGCCTGCCCGGTGCACGGCGGCGTCGAGGTCGACGCCGCGCTGATGCTGCGAACCCACCTCGACCTCGTGCTGCGCGGCCTGGAAGTGCGCGTGGAGCACCGGCAATGAGTCGCCGCAGGGCCTGGGTCGTCGGCCTCGTCTTGGTGGCGCTCCTGGTCGCGCTGGTGCTGCGGCTGCTGCCTGTGCTGCGGCCCCCGCCGCCGCCCGCCGCACCCGCCGCGCAGGTCATCGAACTCGCGCCCGGCGACGTGGCGCGCGCCGCACAAGCCGAACTGGTACGCCGGCTCGACATCACCGGCAGCCTGAAGGCGGTGCACAGCGCCGTCGTCAAGGCCCGCGTGGCGGCGGAGGTGAAGTCGCTGACGGTGCGCGAAGGCGACCGCGTGCAGGCCGGCCAGCTGATCGGCCAGCTCGACGCCACCGAATTCCAGTGGCGGCTGCGCCAGGCCGAAGAACAAGCGCTGGCGGCACAGGCGCAGCTCGACATCGCCCAGCGCTCGCTGGCCAACAACCGCGCGCTCGTCGAGCAGGGTTTCATTTCGCGCAACGCGCTCGACACCTCCAGCAGCAGCGCCGCCGGCGCCGCGGCCTCGCTGCAGGCGGCGCGCGCCAGTGCCGAGCTGGCGCGCAAGGCGCTGCGCGACACCGAGATCCGCGCGCCCATCGCGGGCCTGGTGTCGCAGCGCCTGGTGCAGCCGGGCGAGCGTGTCGGGCTCGACGCGCGGCTGTTGGAAATCGTCGACCTGTCGCGCGTCGAGCTCGAAGCCGCGGTGCCCCCCGAAGACGTGGTCGCCCTGCGCGTCGGCCAGGCCGCGCGCGTGCAGATCGACGGCCTGGCCGAGCCGGTGGCGGCGCGTGTCGTACGCATCAACCCCAGCGCCGTGGCTGGCACGCGCTCGGTGATGGCCTACCTGGAACTGGCCCCGGCGCCGGGGCTGCGCCAGGGCCTGTTCGGCCGCGCCAGCATCGAGCTGCAGCGCAAGACGGCGCTGGTGGTACCGAGCTCGGCGCTGCGCTTCGAGCAGGCCCGGCCCTATGTGCTGGCGGTGGAAGACGGCCAGGCCCTGCAGCGCCGGGTGACGCTGGGCGAACGCGGCGACGTGCTCAGCGACGGCCAGCCCGAGAGCGCGGTCGAGGTCACCGCAGGCCTGGCCGCCGGCGCCACGGTGCTGCGCGGCACCGTCGGCGCGCTGCGCGACGGCACCCGGCTGCGGCTGCCGGCGGCG
>JAUXVE010000159.1 GCA_030680415.1 Rubrivivax sp. | reverse complement strand
CACCGGCTGCGCGACGCCGCCCTCGGCGCCTACGCCAGCGTCCATTTCCCGGACGACAAGGCGGCCTGGGCACGGCGGGCTCGTGCCCCGGCGCTGGCGCTGCTGCGTGAAGAGCGCTTCGACCTCGTCTTCAGCACCGCGCCGCCGATGTCGGCACATGCGCTGGCAGCCAGGCTGGCGCGGCAGGCCGGCCTGCCCTGGGTCGCCGACTACCGCGACCTGTGGACCGAGAACCCGGGCTACGTCGCGCCCGCCTGGCGGCGCGCGCTCGATCGCCGCACCGAAGCCGCCTGGCTGGAGCAGGCTGCCGGCGTCGTCACCGTCACGCCGTCGTGGCAACGGCTGCTGGCCGCGCGGCTGGGGCCGGGCCGCGCGGTGGCCTTCATCCCCAACGGCTACGACGAAGCCGATTTCGCCGCGCTGGCGGTGCCACGGCGCGACGATGGCGTCTTCCGCCTCGTGCACACCGGCGCCTTCTACGGGCCGCGCGACCCCGGCACCCTGCTCGAAGCGCTGGCGCTGTACCTGCGCGACGCGCCGCCGGCGGCGCGGCCGCTGCGACTGCGCCTGGTGGGCCCCATGGGCAGCCGCTTTGCCCAGCGGCTGCAGGCTTTCGAGGCCCAGCACCCGGGTGTCGTTGAACAACGCCCCTATGTGCCGCACCACGAAGCCCTGGCCGAGATGATGGCTGCCGACGCGCTGCTGCTGGTGGTCGGTGCGGGTGACGACAGCCGCGGCCGCGAGGTCGTGGCCGGCACGCTGCCGGGCAAGATCTTCGAGTACCTGCGCACGGCGCGGCCGCTGCTGCTGCTCGGCGACGAAGCCGGCGATGCCGCCGCGCTGCTGCGCCGGCATGGCCGCGGCTGGGTCGCCGACGAGACGCAGCCGCGGGCCATCGCCGCGGCGCTGCAGCAGATGATGCAGGCCACGCCCGCGCTGGCCGCCGCACCCGCCGCCGGCGTGGCCGCTTTCGAGCGTCGCGCGCTGGCCGGCGAACTGGCGTGCTTCCTGCGCCAGTGCCGCGACCGCTGGCCGCAGCGATGAAGCGGCATCTTTGCCTGCTCGGCGACGCCAACAGCGTGCACCTGCGCCGCTGGGCGCAGGAGATGCTCGGCCGTGGCTGGCGCGTTTCGGTGCTGACGGCGCGGCCGCAGCCCATCGACGGCGTCGAACAGCGCGTGCTGGCGCCGGTGGCGCGGCCGACCGACTGGCTGTGGCGCGTCGGCGCCGCGCGCCGGCACCTGCAGGAGCTGGCGCCGGACCTCGTGCACGCCCACTACGTCACCTCCTACGGCACCCTGGCGGCGGTCTGCAACCGCCACCCGCTGGTGATGACGGCCTGGGGCAGCGACCTGCTGGTGACGCCGCGCCGCAGCGCCGTGCTGCGCTGGCTGACGGGCTGGACGCTCGGGCGTGCCGACCTCGTCACCGGCGATTCGCTGGACCTCGTCGCGGCCATCGACGCCTACCGCCCGCGTCGAGGCGCGGTGCGCATCCACTGGGGCGCCGACACCACGCGCTTCCACCCCGTGCCCTGGGCCGGCAAGCCCGGCTTCGGCATCGCCAGCCTGCGCGCCTGGGACGACAACTACCGCATCCAAACCATCGTCGCCGCGCTCGCCTTGCTGCTGCAGGCGGCACCCGACGCGCCGGCGCAGCTGCACCTGCTCGGCGGCGGCCCGCGCGAGGCGGCGCTGCGCGCCCAGGTGCGCACGCTCGGGCTGCAGGACCACGTGGTGTTCCACGGCCGTGTCGACGACGCCGCGATGCAGGCCGTGCTGGCGCAGTGCAAGGTGTCGGTGTCGGTGCCGCTGAGCGACGCCACCTCGGTGGCGATGCTCGAGAGCATGGCCTGCGGCCTGCCGGTGCTGGCCAGCGAGCTGCCGGCCAACCGCGAATGGCTGGGCGACAACGACGGCCTGTGGGTGCCGGCCGGAGGCGCTGAAAAGGGTGCCGACGACGCTGCCGCCGCCGCGCTGGCCGCGTCGCTGCAGGCGCTGTGGCAGGACGAGGCCCGGGCGCAGCGCCTGGGCCAGCGCAACCTGGCGCGCATCCAGCGCGACGGCCGGCGCGAGGCGCAGATGGACGCCATGTCGGCGCTGTACGAGCGGCTGCTGGCCGACGGTGGCCGTGCTGCGAGCGGGGGAGGGCGCTGATGGCGGTCGAACACCTCGTCAGCATCATCGTGCCCTGCCGCAATGAGGCAGCGCACATCGACGCCTTCTGTGCCGACGCGCTGCGCCAGGCGCTGCCACCGCAGTGGCAGCTGGAGCTGATCGTGGCCGACGGCGACAGCAGCGACGGCACGCGTGCGCGGCTGCAGCAGCTCGCGGCCGCCGACGCCCGCCTGCACATCGTCGACAACCCGGCACGCTTCGTTGCCAGCGGGCTGAACCGCGCGCTGGCGGTGTCGCGCGGCAGCGTCGTCGTGCGCATGGACGTGCACACGCGCTACGCCCCCGACTACGTTGCCCAGTGCCTGGCGGCCCTGCAGCGCAGCGGCGCCGACAACGTCGGCGGCCCGTGGCGGGCCGAAGGGCTGGGGGGCTGGGGCCGCGCCATCGCCGCGGCCTTCCAGTCGCGCTGGGTGGCCGGTGGTGCACGCTCGCGCGACCTCGGCTACGAGGGCGAGGTCGACACCGTCTACCTGGGCTGCTGGCCACGCGCCAGCTTCGAGCGCTTCGGCATCTTCGACGAGGCCCTGGTGCGCAACCAGGACGACGAGCACAACCTGCGCATCGTGCGTGGCGGTGGGCGCGTCTGGCAGAGCGCGGCCATCCGCTCGACCTACCGGCCGCGCGACTCGCTGGCGGCGCTGTGGCGGCAGTGGCTGCAATACGGCTACTGGAAGCCCTTCGTGATGAAGAAGCATAGCCAGGCGGCGCTGCGGCACCGCATCCCGGGGCTCTTCGTCGCCCTGCTGCTGCTGGCGACGCTGGCGGCGCTGGCCGGCATCACCGCGCCGCTGTGGGTGCTGCTGGCGGCTTATGCGCTGCTGCTGGCTGGGCTGTCCGTGGCCGTGGCCGCCGGCTCGTCGTGGGCCCTGCTGTGGCGGCTGCCGCTGGTGGTGGCGGCGCAGCAGCTGGGTTACGGCGTCGGCACGCTCGTCGGCCACTGGGACGCCTGGCGCCACGGCCGTGGTCGCGAGCGCTTTGCCAGCCTGACACGATGACCCCGCCCGACCACGACGAAGCCCGCGCCATCGCCGAGCGCTATGCGCGGCGCCATGTAGGCGACCGCTACCACCCGCTGCGGCCCGAGATCTGGCAGGCGCGGCAGGACCGTGAGCGCGCCTTGATCGCGCTGCTGCGGCGCCATGCGCGCCGCCCGCTGGCCGAACTGGACGTGCTGGAAGTCGGCTGTGGTCACGGCGACAACCTGCTCGAACTGCTGCGCCTGGGTTTCGACCCGGCGCGCCTGGTCGGCAACGAACTGCTGCCCGAACGCGCCGCTGCCGCACGCTCGCGCCTGCCGCCGGCGACGCGAATGCTGGCAGGCGACGCCACGCAACTGCCGCTGTCCGACGCCAGCTTCGACATCGTCTACGCCTCCACCGTCTTCAGCTCGATCCTCGACGACGCCTTCCAGCGCCGCCTGGCCGCCGCGATGTGGCGCTGGGTGCGGCCCGGCGGCGCCGTGCTGTGGTACGACTTCACCATCGACAACCCGCGCAACACCGACGTTCGCGCCATGCCGCTGCGGCGGCTGCGCGCGCTGTTCCCCGCCGGCCACGTTGATGCCCGCCGTGTCACCCTGGCGCCGCCCATCGGCCGCCGCGTCGTGCGCCTGCATCCGGCCGCCTGGCGGCTGTTCAACGCGCTGCCGCTGCTGCGCACCCATCTGCTGGCTTGGGTCGGCAAGCCGGCATGACTCGCGCAACGGGCCCTGCCTTCTGGGGCTCGATGATCATTGCAAATTGATCGATACATGTTCAAAATACAATGATGTTTGATCGCCAGCTTCAACATCTGGTGCAGCAGCGCCTGCAGCTGGCACCTGCCGTGGTGCTGCTCGGGCCGCGCCAGGTCGGCAAGACGACCCTGGCCATGGCGGTTGCGGCCCGGCACCCCGGGGCCGTGGTTCTGGATCTCGAACGCGAGTCCGACCGCGCTGCCCTGGAGCGGCCCGAGCTCTTCTTCGCCGCCCACCGCGACCGGCTGCTGGTGCTCGACGAAGTCCAGCACATGCCGCGCCTGTTTGCCGCGCTGCGGCCCGAGATCGACGCGGACCGCCGGCCCGGGCGCTTTCTGCTGCTTGGCTCGGCCGCTGGCGATCTGCTGCGGCAGTCCGGCGAGTCGCTGGCCGGCCGAGTCTCCTATCTGGAGCTGACGCCCTTCCTGGTTGCGGAGTTGTCCCCGGATCTGGCCGGCCTCCAGGCGCTGTGGTTGCGCGGCGGCTTCCCCTTGAGCTGGCTCGCCCCCGATGACGAGGCGTCGTTCACCTGGCGACAAGACTTCATCCGCACTTTCCTGCAGCGCGACCTGCCCGGCATGGGGCTGCGCGTGCCTGCGGAAACCCTGAGGCGCTTCTGGCAGATGCTGGCCCATCTGCAAGGACAGATGTTCAATGCCTCGCAGCTGGGTTTGTCGCTGGGCGGTGCTTCTCACACCACGGCCGCGCGCTACCTCGACGTGCTCGTCGACACGATGATGGTGCGGCGCCTGCCGCCGCATCTGCCCAATGTCGGCAAGCGCCTCGTGAAGTCCCCCAAGGTCTATCTGCGCGACAGCGGCTTGCTGCACGCCCTGCTGGGTCTGGCGACGGTGCGCGATCTGCAGGGCCACCCCGTGGCCGGCTCGTCCTGGGAAGGCTTCGTGGTGGAGCAGGTGGCCGCGCAACTGCCGGCCGATGCCCAGCTGAGCTTCTACCGCACGGCCGCCGGCGCCGAAATCGACCTCGTCATCGAGCACCACGCACGCACGGTGGCCGTGGAGATCAAGTTTTCATCTGCACCCAAGCCTGCGCGTGGCTTCTGGCAGGCGCTGCAGGACCTGCGGATCCAGCGCGCCTACGTCGTCGCACCGGTGCCACGGCGCTACCCATTGGCCGAAGGTGTCGAGGTGCTGCCCGTGCAGGAGTTGGGCGCGCTGTGGGGTTGAAGGCGCACCCTGCCCGATAGACTCGACGCCGTCACGCCCGTCACCGCAAGCCGCTGCAGCCGCGCAGCCACCGCCATGACCCCCCCCTTCCTGCCCTTCGCCCAGCCCGAGATCGGCGAAGAAGAGATCGCCGAGGTCGTCGACACGCTGCGCAGCGGCTGGGTCACCACCGGCCCCAAGGTCAGGCGCTTCGAGCAGGACTTCGCGGCCTTCCTCGGCGACCCGGGCCTGCACTGCGTGGCCGTCAACTCCGCCACCGCCGGCCTGCACCTGGCGCTGGAGGCGCTGGGCGTGGGCCCGGGCGACGAGGTCATCACCACCACCCACACCTTCACCGCCACCGCCGAGGTCGTGCGCTACCTGGGCGCCGACGTGAAGCTGGTGGACATCGCCCCGGCCACGCTCAACATCGACCCGGCGGCGGTGGCAGCGGCGATCACGCCGCGAACGAAGGCCATCATGCCGGTGCACTATGCCGGCCTGGCCGCCGACATGCCGGCGCTGCTGGACATCGCCCGCCGCCACGGCCTGAAGGTGGTGGAAGACGCGGCCCACGCCCTGCCCACGACCTGCGGCGGGGCGCTGGTGGGCACCCTCGGCAGCGACGCCACGGTGTTCAGCTTCTATGCCAACAAGACCATCACCACCGGTGAAGGCGGCATGCTGGTGACGCGCGACGCGGCACTGGCGCAACGGGCGCGCACCATGCGCCTGCACGGCATGAACCGCGACGCCTTCGACCGCTTTACCGCCAAGGTGCCGAGCTGGTACTACGAAGTCGTGGCGCCCGGCTTCAAGTACAACCTCACGGACATTGCCGCCGCCCTGGGCATCCACCAGTTGAAGAAGGCGCAGGCCTTCCAGCAGCGCCGCGCGGCGATCGCGGCGCAGTACGACGCGGCACTGGCCGGCCTGCCGCTGATCCTGCCGCCGCGTCCTGCCCTCGGCGACCAGCACGCCTGGCACCTGTACGTGCTGCGCCTGGCCGACGACGCGGGCGTTGCGCGCGACCACTTCATCGAACGCCTGTTCGACGCCGGCATCGGCTGCAGCGTGCACTACATCCCGCTGCACCTGCACCCCTACTGGCGCGACCGCTATGCGCTGCAGCCGGCGATGTTCCCCCACAGCCAGCATGCCTACGAGCGCATGCTGAGCCTGCCGATCTACACCCGCATGTCCGACGCCGACGTGCAGCGCGTGGCCGCTGCGGTGCGCACGGCGCTACCATGAGTGCCGTTCCGGGGGAAGACTCATGAATGCGCTGACCCAACCGAAACTGTCGCTCGAAGCCTACCTGGCCTGGGAAGAAGACCAGCCCGAGAAGCACGAGTTCCATCGCGGGGAAGTGTTCGCGATGGTGGGCGCCAAGCGCGTTCACGGTCGTGTGGTGGGCAACATCGAACGTGAACTGGGGATGCTGCTGAAAGGCACCCCCTGCCAGACGTTTCACGAAGGCATGAAGGTCCAGATCGGCGGCGACACCGTGCTCTACCCCGACCTCTTCGTCACCTGCGACAAGGCCGACCTGGCCACGGATCGCATCTTCACTGCGCCGACCCTGGTCGTCGAAGTGCTGTCGCCCAGCACCCAGGCCTACGACCGCAGCCAGAAGTTTGCCCTCTACCGCCGCATACCCGCCTTGCAGGAATACATCCTCGTCGACCCCGACACCCGCCGCGTCGAAGGCTTCCGCCGCGGCGCCGACGGTCTGTGGGTGCTGCACGACATGAGCGACGGCGACACTCTCGAGGCCGCCAGCCTGGGCCTGCGCGTGCCTCTGGCCGAGGTGTTCGCCGGCATCGAAGCGCCGCCCGAGGCCTGAATCCGCCGGCGTGGCCAAGCGCCTGTTCGGCCTGCGAGGACGTGGCGCGGGTCGTGGCCGCGGTGCGGGGGGCGCTCGGCGCACAATGACGGTCTGACAGTGCCACGGGGAGTCGCATATGAGCGCAGTGCTGAAGCCGGCAATGACGCTACAGGAATACCTGGACTGGGAAAACACCCAGCCCGGGAAGCACGAATTCCATCGTGGTGAGATCTTCGCCATGACAGGCGGGCGCAGGACGCATGGGCGCGTCTTGCTGAACCTCGCGCGGCACATCGGCGTTCACCTCGACGGGTCGGCTTGCCAGGTGTTCGCCGACAGCATGAAAGTTCAGGTCGCCGACGACACCGTGCTGTACCCCGATGTCTTCGTCACCTGCGACAAGGCCGACCTTGCCACCGACCAGATCTTCCGGGCGCCCAAGCTCGTGATCGAGGTGCTCTCGCCTTCCACGCAGGCTGACGACCGAAGCAAGAAATTCGCCTTGTATCGCCGGCTGGAGAGTCTGCAGGAATACATCCTCGTCGACCCCGACACCCGCCGCGTCGAAGGCTTCCGCCGCGGCGCCGACGGCCTGTGGGTGCTGCACGACATGAGCGACGGCGACACCGTCGAGGCCGCCAGCCTGGGCCTGCGCGTGCCGCTGGCCGAGGTGTTCGCCGGCATCGAAGCGCCGCCCGAGGCCTGAATCCGCCCGCGTGGCCAAACGCCTGTTCGACCTGCTCGGCGCGACGCTGGCGCTGCTGCTGCTGTCGCCGCTGCTGCTGGCGGCGGCGCTGGCCATCAAGCTCGACACGCGCGGGCCGGTGTTCTACCGCCAGCAGCGCGTGGGCCGCCACGGCGTGCCTTTCGCCATCCACAAGTTCCGCACCATGGCGCACGGCGCCGCGGGCCCGGCGCTGACCGTGGGCGACGACCCGCGCATCACGCGCGTGGGCACCTTCCTGCGCCGCACGCGCATCGACGAACTGCCGCAGCTGATCGACGTGCTGCAGGGCCGCATGAGCCTGGTCGGCCCGCGCCCCGAGGTGCCGCGCTACGTGGCGCATTACCCGCCGGGCCTGCGTGAACGCGTGCTCGCCGTGCGCCCGGGCATCACCGACCCGGCGTCGCTGGCCTGGATCGACGAAGGCCGCCTGCTGGCGGCTGCCGCCGACCCCGAGCGCGAGTACGTCGAAGTCATACTGCCCGCCAAGCTGCAGCGCGCGGCCGAGTATGCCGAACGGGCCACGCTGGCCACCGACCTGGCCGTGCTGTGGCGTACCCTGCGCCTGCTGCTGCGGCAGGCGTGAGGCACCCTCATCTGTACAGTTTCAAGTTCAGACTTTGAAACTGTACAACTTGCCAGCCATGGTCCCCCGCCACGCCACCGCCACGCTGCTGCAGCTGGCCCGTGGATTCCCGGTGCTGGCGGTCACGGGACCCTGGCAGTCCGGCAAGACCACGCTGGCGCGCAGTGCCTTTCCCGGCCTGCCCTACGTCAACCTGGAAGACCCCGACACGCGTGAACTGGCCCTGGCCGACCCGCGGCGCTTCCTGGCCCGCCACCGCGGTGGCGCCATATTGGACGAGGTGCAGCGCGCGCCGGCTCTGCTGTCGTACCTGCTGGGTGTGGCCGACGCCGCGTCCGAGATGGGGCGCTGGGTGCTCACCGGCTCGCAGCAGTTCGGGCTGCTGGACGGCATCGCCCAGTCGCTGGCCGGGCGCGCCGGCATGCTGACGCTGCTGCCGCTGGCGCACAGTGAACTCGCGGCCGCGGTCGGCAGCGTCACGCTGGAAGAGCGCCTGTGGCGCGGCGGCTACCCCTGCCCTTTACCCAGAAGTTTTCGCCTAATCCGATGTCCAATCGCGCAGGGACAGACCTCTGCAAAGGGATTGCAGTTCTGAATAGCCTCGCCACATGATTTGGTGCCCTGGCGGCGCATCTTTTGCGCGCCCGATATAGCCGCCGAGTCGGGCTACGAGGCGTACGGCATCGCCCAGCCGAGTCGGCTTGTCGATTCGTTTTTTTTTGCGTACGCCTGCAGCACTTCGATCTCTAAGTCCGAGAACAACAGCTCAGCGGGGA
>JAUXVE010000158.1 GCA_030680415.1 Rubrivivax sp. | reverse complement strand
TCTGCCAGGAGCTGTTGAACCGCTTCTATCGACACGTCCTGCTTTAAGGTCCGCTTGATCTCGTTCTGTGCATCCATCCACGACGATAGAAGATGGCATTGAAAATGTCCAGCGGTTTCTTGAGGTAAAGGGCAGGGCTAGCCGCTGCAAGTAAACCTGGAGCACGCGGGGCTTGCGCGCCGCGCGTGCCGCCTGCTACATCGCGGCCAGCGCGGGTGCGAAGTCACCGCGGCAGCGGCCGGCTGTGGCCAGCGTCAGGCGGCACGCAGGGGGCCCAGGGATCGGCCGGCCTCGGGCCTCGACCGGCCGGGCGCGCAAGCGTGCGGGCTACCGCGGCACCCTGAGGTCGAATCGCGTGATCGTGAAGTTCACCTCCTCATAGTCGAGGACGAACGCCCTCGCGCTCGGCAACATGCCGCGCGCGTGCATGCGCGTGACGGACGGCGTTCGCACCGGGGACGGCTCCAGCCACACCGACCACGGCGCCGCCCACCCCTTCACCAGCGACGGAAGCGCACGCAGCTCGCCAATCGTGAGCAGGTTGTCCGCCGCAGCGGCCATCAATTCCGGGTCTTCGTGAAAGAGTGTGGGTGATTTTGGGTCTTTCTAGAGTTTCGGCAGCATGCAAGTCAGAACCTTCAGCCGCAGGTATTCCTCGTCGCGCAGGCCGTATGCGCGACGCTGGATGACGCGGATTTTGTTGTTCAGTCCTTCCACGAATCCAAGCGAGACCTTGTTCTCTGGCTTGCAGTAAGCGGCGATTCCGTCCCAATGCCGATCGATCATTTCAGCGAACTTCTCGTACGGCTTGAGCCGCTGCCACTTCAGGCTAGCGCGCCAGTTCTCGAAGAAGCGCCGCGCCCAGGCCTCGCTGCTGTAGTCCCACAGTTGCCCGAAGGATTCTTTGAGCAGATAGGCCGTGTTCAGCCGCTTGTTGGCTGCCAGCAGCAGCTTGAGAGATTTCTTGCCTTCCAGTGTGAGGTTCTCGCGGTTGGACAGCAGCGTGTACTTCTGGCCTTTGATGAAGCGTCGGTCCGTACCCGACAGGCGCGCGTATTCCGCCTTGCGCACCTTGTCCAGCGCGTCTCCAAGGTGGCTCATGATGTGGAACTTGTCGAACAGGATCGCTGCTTGTGGAGCGCATTCGTTGGTCACGTTGCGAAACGGCTTCCACATGTCCATCACAGCCAGGCGAATGCCTCGTGTCTTCTTCTGCCCCAGCCATTCGTAGAACTGCGCCATGCTCTTCTGGGAGCGGTCTTCTCCACCAAACCAGATCGGTCGATGCCGCACCAGGTCGCTGACGACGATTCGGTAGGTGTGGCCTTTGCGGATCGAGATCTCGTCGATACCAATCGCCTTGGGGCCGGGCGTTCCTGCCTTGGCGAGCTGCGCGCGCATGTACTGCATCTCCAGCGTCTTGACGGTCTGCCAATCCATGTTCAGCTCTTCGGCAACATCCTTGATGCTGCTGACCCGACAGCGACGCCCGACGAACCAAGCGAAGCGTTTTGTATAGAACGGGTTGTCGGAAAGGAAGGCGAGTCGTTCGCGCATCACTTTGCCGCAGCGCCGACAGTGCACACGACGAACCTCGAAATCCAGATAGACCCGCGTATTGCCGCTGGACAGATCGCGCACGCGCCGTGTCGCTCGGTCGTACCAGCCCGAGTGCACCCGGCCACACTCCTTGCAGAGCGTTTTTTTGAGCGACGAACAAGAGTGATGACGCGTGCCGCGGAGTCGCCGAAGACACCTCGAAGCAACTCCAGCGGTCGAAAACCGGGGAACCGGTATGCGTCAAGGAGTCGTTTGGGTTTGCGTGTAGAGGCCATCGCAAAAGCGTGCCACTTTTCGCAGAGCCATCAAACACTGGAAACCCGCTCCCAGTAAGGCTTTCCAGCCGATGCATGGTCCCTTCTACCCTCGGCGCTCACCAGAATTGACCCAGGCCTGCTCACCGGAAGCTGACCCAGCAAGTGCGCGCCCATTTGTGGGCGAGTATTCGCCGGCGGGCTCGCTGCGGTGATGGTTCTGGGATCCGCTTGAGGGCGTGCCGGCGCTTCGTGCACGTGGTCGGCACGACGGGTTCCGAGCGAGGCGGTGCCGGTCAGGCCGGCTTGCGAGAAGGCTTCTTGGCGCCTTGGGCTGCGCTTGCTGGTGAAGCGCCGGTCACCGGCGGTGCGCCGGTTTCCGGGCCGGGCATCGGCTCGCGCAGCGACGGCCCGTCGATGCGGATGGTGATGCATTGGTGGCGCAGCCGGTCGAGCAGCGCGTCCACCAGCGGCTTGTTGCCGAACATCTCGTACCACGACGGGTAGTCGAGATTCGTGGTGATCACGGTACTGACCCGGCCGTAGCGCTGCTCCATCAGCCGGAAGAATGCGTTGACCTGCTCGGGCTTGAGGGTCAGGTAGCCGAGTTCGTCGATGACGATGGGCCGCATGCGCGACATCGCATTGAGCAGCTTGGTGGTGCTGCGGTCGGCCAGCGACGCGTACAGCTCGTCGAACAAGGCCTGGGCGTTGTAGAAGCGACCGGTGTAGCCGTTCAGGCAGGCCTGGCGCAGCAAGCCGATCGCAATTCCGCTCTTGCCCGTGCCGGTCGGACCGATGAGAACCAGGTTCTGCGCGCGGCGCACGAAGTCCAGGCCGGCCAGTGCGCGTACCTGGCTGCGGTCCACGCCGGGCTGCCTGGCGAAGGGGAAGGTCTCCAGGGTCCACGGCCACGGCAGGTGTGCCTGCGCGACGCGGTAGACCAGGCGGCGCTCGCGCTGGAACGAAGCCTGCTCGGTCAGCAGCCGGTGCAGCACGTTGATTGCGGGTTCGGCCTGGCGCTCGGCGCGATCGAGTTCATCATCCAGCGCGCGCGCCATGCCCTTGAGGTTGAGCTCGCCCAGCAGCGCGCGCAGCTTCTCACGCGTCGTCATCGTCGCTGCCGTCATCACCACCAAGGGCGAAGAAGTCGCCTGCCACGTGGCGCAGCACCAGGTGCTCCAGCCGGGTGAGGTCGAACAGCCCGAACTTCAGCGCCTGCTCCACCGCGGCCAGGAAGGGCTCGATGGGGTAGCTGCGCTTGATCTGCACCAAGCGGTGCAACGCGCGCACGCCGCGGCCATGAGGGCGATGCAGCTTGAGCGCGCTGGCGTAGCGCTGCAGCACCTCGTGCTCGCCGCGCAGCAATTGCTCGGCCAGCGCCGGCTCGCGCGGGGCTCGTTGCGGCACGGTGTGATGTCCGGGCAGCGTGCGGCGCACGTCGCGCTCGCCGATCACGCGGTCGTGGCCGGCGACCACGGCGCCGCGATGGTGGATGTCCACGCGTTCGTAGTGTTTGTAGACCGTCACGGTCTTGCCCACCAGCCGCTCGGGCACCGAGTAGCGCACCGTGTCCACGCTGACGAAGCCGTACAGGTCCACCACGCGATCGAGCACCTCGTAGACCGGCGGCAGCACCACCGGCAGCCGGCGCAGGGCCGGCCGCTCCAGGGCGTACGCCGCCTCGGGCGATTGCCCCAACGAACGCTTGGGCTTGGCGTTGGCCACGTCGATGCACCAGCGCAGCGCCTGCGCGTTCAGATCCTGCAGGTCGGCGAAGCTGCGCCCGGGCAGGAAGTTGGTCTGTATCCAGAAGAAGGGTCTCTCGATCCGGGATTTTCGGTTCGGGTCGTTGACGCGGTGGGCCATGAACTTGAAGCCCAGCGTCGCGGCGAAGGCCTCCATCTCGGGTGCGAACACGGCCTCGGCCCCCGCGCCGCCGACCACCATCACGCTGGTGTTGTCGATCACGCAGCGCGGGCAGGCGCCGCCCATGAACTGCGCGGCCTGCAGCAGGAAGTGCTTGGCTTCCAGACGCGTGAACCGCAGGTAGTAGCGAACGAACAGACGCCGCGAGTACGCCAGGCTTAGCGCCGCACACTGGGCCGTGATCGTCTTGCCACCGATCGTCAGCCGGTGCGGCGAGGTGTCGTGCTGCATCTCCTGGCCCGGCGCGAAGTGGTACTCGCCCGATCGCTGCGGGGCCGCACGCAGTTCGGCCTGTCGCACCCAGCGCGTGAGCGTGCTGTAGGACAGCTCCATGTCGTGTTCGCTGGCCAGGATCTGCGCCATGCGCACGGCGTTGCCCTGCGCGCGCGCGTAGACGTCCTTGAGCCGCTGCTGCACGGCCGCCTGCGGCGTGGGCGGGGCCGCCGGCGCCTGGCGCTCGCGCAGCATGCGCCGCACGGTATTACGCGACAGGCGCAGCAGCCGGCTGATCTCGTGCAGCGAGCGGCCCTGGGCGCTCAACGTCCGCACAGTGTCGATGATCTCCTGCGACTTCATGGCCCAACCTCCTCAGTTCTGCGTCGACCTCGGGCAGCGCCCCGCGCACGCGCCGGCAGGCCCTGGACAGCGGCACCGCCACCGGGACCTGCAGGGCGCCCAGCGACCTGCGCACGCGCTCGAGCTGGGCGTGCAGGTGCGCCAGCTCGGCCACCGCCTGCTGCTCGGGTCCGCCCTTCAATTGCTTGGCCGCACGCTCGCGTTCGCGTTCGTTGAGGCTGTCGATGAACAACCGCGGGTGCTCGACCATGCGCTCGCGCTGGCCGCGCTGGGCACAGCGGTATTGCGCGAACCAGGTGTTGAGCTCGCGCGTGGACAGGGTCTGCTGCGGCTGGCTCAGACTGCTCAGCAACTGCTGCGCGTGCTCGGCGTTGGCGCGCGCCAACGGCACGAACACCCGCACCGCCGACCACGTCGAGATCTGCTCGCGGCACACCGAGCGCAGCACCGATTCGGGCACAACGCCCAGCAACTGCAGCCGCCGCTGCACCCAGCTCACATCGCGTCCGCACTGGCGCGCCGCTTCGCGCTGCGACAGACCCTGCCCGTCCACCAGATCGCGCAGCAGCAGCGCCTCCTCCACGGCCGTGAACGCGCGCGAGCGCGAACGGGCCAGCAGCTGCGCCAGTGCCTGCGCGACAGTGCACCTCCAGCACTCCACCAGCGCCGTGTCGCGCCCGAGCTTGCGCAGCGCCGCCACGCGCCGGTAGCCGTCGATCAGCACCAGCGGCACTGCCGCGGCCTTGTCATCGCCCTCGGGCAGCGGCCGCAGCTCGCCCACAGCGATGCACTCGATCAGCTGCCCGCACGCGTCGATGGACTGCACCAGCCGCTGCACCGCCCGCGCGTCGCTGACGCGCGTGGCCGCGAACCTCAACTCCAGGCGATGCAGTTCGACTTCGTTGTCAGGGCGATTGGCCATGTACGGGTCCTCGGCTACCTCCGGGGGCAACGTGATGGGGGACCCGGCCGTGGCGCAGGAAGCCGCGACGAACCACCGGTATACAGGCACCACCGCAACAGCAGCAATGCCACGCGAGGGCCGCCACAGCAGCCGTCACTGCGACCCCCTCGGCCTCGGCCGGGTCCACCACCACTGTCGGCGCCAGGGGCGCCACTTGTGAAGCCTGATGCGTCACGATCTTTTGCCGCTGCCGGTAGCGCCGGGCCCGCCGGGCGTGCGCGAAGCGGCCCGCACGCGAGTCCTGGTAGCGCCGACCGGCCTCGCGCAGACTGTGCTCGCGCGCTTGCTCGCGACACCCCACGCTGCAGTACCGCTGCCCGCGGTCGCAGCCGCTGCACAGCAGCACCTCCCGCTGGCACCGTGCACACGCGAACGTCCGCCCGAGGCGACCCACGGCACCCCCGGCCTCGGCAGCCGGCATCGAAGCCTCCGCTCAGAGCTCCAAAGCGCCTGAGGAGTCGGCAGTGCTCGAGCGTTGGACGACACCCGTCCGTCGGTGCAATACTTCGTGCGCACTGTGCTCAGCACGGTGGGGCGCGGCGGTTTGAACAACTGTCCGGTCGTCTTGGCCGCCGCGCCCGTTCTGATTCCCGCAGGCGGCACCGTTCTACTGCTCCGCCGGCTGCACCCGCAAGGCCCCCTCGGCCTCGATTGCCGGCAGCGCCGACTTGGCGACGCCTACCCGCGGCGCCTACCGCGTCCGGTGCCCACAGAGTTCGCGCCGCCCCTCTCAGCACACCGCCGCTGCAGGCTTGTCCACGGCGGCGGTCGGTCGGCGCTTGCGACGAACCGGCCGACCGCCGCGGTGGGCAAGCCGTGTTCGCCGCACCGGCTTGGCCAGCACCTCGTCAATGCACCCCAATCCGCCGGCGATCAGCTTCCCTCATCACCCTCGACTGACCCCTACTTGCTGGGTCAGTTCTGGTGAGCGGAAATGGGTCAATTCCAGTGAGCGCCAAAGCTTCTACCCACACTCTTTCAAGAAGAGCCTCAATTCCGCCGTCGAGACGAACCACATCGGCACGCGCCCCGTGTTGCGCAGCACGGACAGGTATGGAGGCGCAAACGGATCGGATCCGATCGCGCGGTACTCGCGGCCCCGCACCACCAGCCCGCAGTCGAACGCGGCCGGAACATCAACGAGATCGAGCAGGTTGAAATCGGGTCGGACGCACTCCGGATCACGGTAGAACACGATCACCGCGGTCATGTTGTCATGCGGTGCGACGTACGGACGCTCCACGCGGGCATAGAAGGGAGGGTCGGCCGGCGCCCAGTCGAACTGGTCCCGCGGGAGGTTCACCTCCTGGGCATTGTGAATGTCGTCGCTGGTGAGGGGGGTAGCCTGCGGGCTGGCAGCGGCTGCCAGAACCAGCGCAGCGCCCAGCGCTGCCTTGAGAATGGTGACCCTGGGTGATGACTTCCCATGCCGCAGGCGGTGTTGCGCAGGCAGGCAGCCCAGCGCAAGCAGCCTGGAAATGAGAGTGCGGGTCGAAATCGTGGTCATGAGGTTTCTCCTGTGTGAACGATGCTCGGTTCGTCGTCGCTCGGTGGCACGCCCGACTGCCGTTCGAAATAGCGCGTCATCGCGTCGGCCTGCGTGAACCACGCCGACTCGTTGGTTCCCGCGCGCAGCACTGCTGCGCGAAAGCTGGCCTGCGGGTCGCCGGCGCCCCACAGGCGGACGATGAATACGAGGGCTTCTTCCAAGATCGCTCCTGATGGTGAGGTTCGGCGCCGCCATCGTCGTGCCCAAGCGCCATTCAGGTCGTTGGCGGGGTCCTGAAATCTTGTGAAAAAAATGCGTGCTGGCCGCGTGGCGCGGGTGCTCGGCAGCGCTACGCTTCGTGCGTCGCAGCCCCCTATCCCGCCGTCATGACCACAGCCACGGCCCCACTGCCCGCGCCGGGCTACTGCTTCGACCGCTACGAGCTGCGGTCTGCCGAGCGCGCGCTGCTGGCCGACGGCGCGCCGGTCAGGCTGGGCGGACGTGCCTTCGACCTACTGGTGGCGCTGCTCGAGCGGCATGATCGCGTCGTCGGCAAGAACGAGCTGATGGACATCGTGTGGCCGAATCTGGTCGTCGAGGAGAACAACCTGCAGGCGCAGATCGTGGCGCTGCGCAAGCTCATGGGGCCAGACGCGATCGCGACGGTGCCGGGCCGCGGTTACCGGCTCACGCTCGCCGTGCACCCCGTGGGGGCGCCGCCGGTCAGTGCAGCGCCTGCGGAGCCGCCGGCTTCGGTTGCCGATCCGGCGGGCGCAGCGCCGCCTGATCGGCACAATCTGCCGCGCAGCGTGGAGTCGCTGATTGGCCGTGAGCGCGAAATGGGGCAACTGCAGGCGCTGGTCGCGCAGCACCGGCTGGTCACCGTCACCGGTCCCGGCGGCGTGGGCAAGTCGCGGCTCGTGATCGACGGCGCCTGGGCCTTCGTCGACAAGTTTCCCGACGGCGTATGGCTGGTGGAACTCGCGGCACTGGCCGACCCGGCGCTGGTGCCGACGGCCATCACGGCCGCGCTGGGAATTGCCGTTGCACCGTCGGGCGACGCACTGTCGGCGCTGACGCGTCAACTCGGCGACCGCAGGCTGCTGATGGTCCTGGACAACTGCGAGCATGTGGTCGATGCGGTGGCCTCGGTGCTGCAAGCCGTGCTGTGCGCGTCACCGAGCGTGCATGCGCTCGTCAGTTCGCAGGAGCTGATCGGCATCGGCGGCGAGCACGTGCTGCGCCTGCCGTCACTCACCGTTCCCACCGAGCCGAACCCCACGGCCGAGGCGGCACTGGTCACGGGGGCCGTGCAGCTCTTCGTTGCGCGGGCGCGGGCCGCAGATCCCGGTTTCGTGTTTGACGATCGCGCCGCGCTCGCAGTGGCGGCGATCTGCCGCCGCCTGGATGGCATTCCGCTCGCGCTCGAGATGGCGGCTGCGCGCATGCCGCTGCTCGGCGTCGAGGGCTTGTCCGCGCGCCTTGATGAGCGCTTCCGCGTCTTGACCGCCGGCAAGCGCACGGCGCTGCCGCGGCATCGCACCTTGCATGCGACGCTGGACTGGAGTTACGGGATTCTGTCGCCGCGCGAGCAGGCCGTGTTTCGGCGGCTGGGGGTGTTCGCGGGGCCGTTCTCGCTCGCGGCTGCCGCAGCGGTGGCAGCAGATGCCGACCAGCAGCAGTTCGACGTCATCGAGAGCCTTGCGGGCCTGTGCGACAAGTCGCTGGCCGCGACCGATTCCAGCGAGGGCGAAGTGCGCTATCGCCTGCTCGAGACCGCGCGCGCCTACGCACTGGAACGGCTGGCCGACGCGAACGAAACGGCGCCCGTGACGGGTCGCCATGCGGGCTATTACCGGTGCTTCTTCGAGGCCTGTTTCGACGACTGGACGCTGATGTCCGATGCCGCCTTCCGGGCGCGCTACGGCGAGCAGATCGACAACCTGCGGCTCGCGGTCGGCTCGGCGTTTGCACAGGGCGACAGCGACACCGCGATCGCGTTGGTCGGATCCGCGACGCAGGTCTGGGGCAGCCTGTCGCTGTATGCGGAGGCCGACGCACTGCTGCGGCGAGCAGTGGCGTGCCTCACGCCGGCCACGCCTGTGGCGCTGGAGGCCGATCTGTGGTCGGCGGTGGCCGTTCTGTATTCGCAGCGGGACCAACGGAAAACCATTCAGGCCGCGCTGCGGGCCGCGAATCTCTATCGCCGCCTCGGGAACTCGCTGCGGCTTGGATGTGCGATGCACTCACTCGGCCGCGCGTACGCCACCGAGGCGGACGAGGAGGCCGAGTCCGTGCTGCTTGAAGCGCGCTCGCTGCTGGCGTGCACCGGCCGGCCGCGGCTGCTTGCGCTGTCTCACACCGCGTTTGCGACCTTGCATGCCGGCCTGGGCAGGCCGGACGAATCGATACGGGAGGCCCGGGCCGCACTGGATTTGTGGCGCGTCGCGGGCGCTGACGGTGCAGCGATTCGAACGCTCGGCAGCCTCGCCGACCAGGTTTGGGCGCAGGGCGAGCTGGACCGGGCGATCGGCCTGGCCCTGGATGTGCTCGCGCAACACCGGCAGTCTCCGTTCGCCGATCGCCTGTCCCGCGTCTATGCCAACGCCAACCTGTTCGGCATGCTGGTCGAGCGCGGCAATCTCGGTGAGGCGCAGGCGCTCGGCCGCCAGTTGCTGCCCGAACTGTGTGAGTTGCAGATTGCCCATGGCTGGTCGGATCACTACGCGTCGTATCTGGTCCGCAGCGGCAGGAGCCAGGCCGCGGTCCACCTGGTCGGCTGGTCCGACGCCCTGCGGCTGGCGAATGGCCTGAAGCGTCAGCCCAACGAGCAGCGCGCGCGCGATGCCATCATCGCGCTGGCGCGCGAGTGCGAGCCCGCGGACAACATCGAGCATCTGCTGGCCGAGGGCGCCGCGTTGAGCGCGGAGCAGGCGCACCGGCTGGCACTGCCCTGACTCCACCCGCTGGGTGCGAACGCGTCAGGGGCGGCCCACGATCCGCCCCCAATGCACGCTGCATCAGCCCCGTGTCCACCCAGCGCCCGAACTTCCACGCCGGCGCTTCGAGCACGGCCAGCCGGGTGAAGCCGCAGGCGCGGCGAAGGTTGATCGATGCGGCGTTCGTGGAGTCGCCGATCACCGCGAGCATCTGCCGGAATCCCCGTGCGGCGCAGTCCGCGATCAGCTTGTCAGGCCCGCATTCGCCGCAGCGCAGACGCAGGAAGCCGTGAGCCAGGATGCCGCATTCGACGAAGGCGTTGAACTCGTCCTTGACAAACTGCGGCCGGTCAGCTCCGGCGGCCACCTCAGCCTGCTCGAAGAAGGTCGCGGCGTGCTGCTGCACCGGGCGGTACAGCGTGGTCTGCTCGGGACGGTGGCGCTCGTAGTGGACCGGGACGCCATCGGGCATCCGGCGGGGCTGCTGCACCGAGGCTTGCACGCGTCGCTCATGTCGAGACCGTGGTACTTCACGGTCTCAGGCCGAGCGGCGCGCTGCCATGGCCCTTGATGGCGCCTACTTACGGGCGCCCGCCTCAGGGTGTCAACGCTTTGTTGGTTGCCTCGCCTCAACTGCGGCCGCAGATACGGGCGCCTGAACCGGTCGGTCAGGAGCACCCGCAAATGGCCGAGAGCCGTTGGTCCCGCCCACGCCGCCGCGCAGCGCTACCGGTAGAGCAGATCGCGCAGCGCCAGCGACAACGCCGGCATCCTTGACCTCGACCTCGACCTCGACCTCGACCTCGACGATCGGCAGGCGGCGGCGACGGCCGATTACGTGCGGGCCGAACTGAGCCGGCAGCGCGAGAGCTTCATCACCGAGAAGGTGTTCTCCGATCCGGTCGGCACCAAGCTGGGCGTGTTCAGCGACGCCCAGGCCCAGGGCTATACCGTCGTCCTCATCTTCATCGGCATCAGCGGCCCGGAACGCAGCGACGAGCGCGCCGAGCAGGGGCGGGTCATGATGGAGGCCGAGGTGCTGCGGCCGTGGTGGCGCGAGATCATCGGCTTCGCCCGCAGCAGACCTTGAACTCTCGGCCGCTGCCGCAGGGGCAGGGCTGGTTGCGCTGGCGATTGCCGCCAGCACCCAAGCATTTCACCAGCCGCTGCTCGCCGGCTGGTGTGGCAAGGGCGGCACGGAAACGGGTGTACTGCGAGCGCAGGTGTTCGAGGTAATGCGCGTCCAGCAGCGTGGAGAAGAAGGCCAGCATGACCCCAGGCGGCACCAGATCCGGGCTGTTCAAGTCGATGCAGGGCCCCTGCATCTCGGCCAGCGTGCGAGCATCGAGCCGCGCGCCGTACCAGCGCGCGTAGAACTTCGGGCTTTCCCAGCCGAAGTTGATGGTCGAGACATGACGGTGATCGTGATGCACCAGGATCATCGTCTTGCGGCAATCGCAGCCGGGGTCGGTGCAGTAGGTGTCCACCATCGCATAGGCGCCATCGGCAAGCTCGGGATGGTGTGCGAGGGTCAGCGTGCGGACCCGCGCCGTGGCCCCCAGAATCTCGCCAGCAGCGATGAAGCTCATGCCTTCAGTTCCTTCCCACCGCCACATAACGCGTGCCGCGCCTCTGCCCCTGCACCCGGGCATGTCCGTCCGCCACCAATTGCCTGAGCAGTGGCCGCACCGCCTCGGCGTCGAGGCCGGTGGCCGCGCGGGCGGCGGCGTTATCCAGCGAACCTGCCTGGCGCAAGGCAGCCAGCAGGCGGGAGGCCGGGTCGCGCGCCCGCTTCGGCTTGGCGCTTGGACGCACCGCACGGACCGGCTTGGCCGCCGCTTGCGGCGGTATCGGGGCCGCCGTGGCCGCGGCAGTGGATCCATCCATCTCCAGCCCGAAGAGGGCGCCGACATCGTCGCCGGCCAGGGTGCGCGCGCCAGCCGCAGGGGCGGTGACGACGCCACTGCCGGCCTTGCTCAGCAGTTCGGCGGCATCGACCTGGCGCAGGGTGAACAGCAACTCCGGCTTGCTGTCGAAGCGGGCGCCAATGCCGTAGAGGACGGCGGCGACATGCTTGCACATGTAGGCGCCGTCTGGGCACGAGCAGTCGAAGCGGATGTCCTTGGGCACGGGGAACAGTCCATCGCCCTGGCGGCACAGGCGGTCCATGACGCCCTTGGAGAAGCGCCCTTGCAGCAGTTCCACCAGCGAGTCGATGCCGCCAGCGCAGTCGGTGCAGATCTGCTGCCACTTCGCCTTCGGCACCGGCGTCACGGTGATGGTGGTGCGGTAGATCGACGACCCGCTGACCCGTGCCGCGACCGTGCCGGGAGTGATCTGCAGGTCGACCACCGATCCGTTGCGCACGTAGGTGCGGCCGCGCGGCAGGCGGTTGGCGTAGTCGCTGTAGCTCTCCATGTTGGCGCACCAGGCCTTGCCCCAGGCCGTGGCGGCAATAGTGCGGCCCTGGACGACGACAGGCGAAATGGCCTGCCCCTTCTTGGCCAACTTGGCTATCTCGCCAGCGGCCTTGCGGCGGCGCTCGGCGACGGGGACATAGGGCGCCCACTCGTAGAACATGGCTATCCTTCGCTGGTGGCGGATTTCAGGTCGAGACTGACCAGACGCAACAGTTCGGCATCGCTCAG
This sequence comes from Rubrivivax sp., assembly GCA_030680415.1. Taxonomy (GTDB): domain Bacteria; phylum Pseudomonadota; class Gammaproteobacteria; order Burkholderiales; family Burkholderiaceae_C; genus Rubrivivax. The sequence goes on along the minus strand of JAUXVE010000158.1, from coordinate 11,674 downwards.
CTCGGTCAGCCTCACCTCGCCGCCACCGGCATCGAGGAGGTCGGCGGCCAGTTGCTTCTTGTCGCTGATCATGGCATCGATTTTCTCCTCGACGGTGCCGCGGCAGACGAACTTGTGAACCAGGACGTTGCGCTTCTGGCCGATGCGGAAGGCGCGGTCGGTGGCCTGGCTTTCCACGGCGGGATTCCACCAGCGATCGAAGTGGACGACATGCGAGGCGGCGGTGAGGTTGAGGCCCGATCCGCCGGCCTTCAGCGAGAGCACGAAGAAGGGCACCGTCTCGTCCCCCTGGAAGCGGGCGACCAGATCCTGGCGGCCCTTCACCGCGGTGGCGCCGGTCAGCACGCAACCCTCGCGCCCGAAGATCGAACCCAGGAAGGCGGCGATCGGTTCGGTAGCCTCGGCATACTGGCTGAACACCAGCATCTTTTCCTGCTTGGCGGCGATGACCTCGGCCAACTCGCGCAGGCGGGCCAGCTTGCCGCTGTCGGACTCGGCCCAGCCGCCGTCGCGCAGCCATTGCGAGGGGTGGTTGCAGATCTGCTTGAAGCGGGTGAGGAAGGCCAGCACCAGCCCTTTGCGCGCCACGCCCTCCACCCCCTCGTCGAGCGCCTTGGCCAGATCGCCCACCGCCTGCTGGTAGAGCGCCGCCTGCTTGCGCGACAGGCCGCAGTAGGCGTTCTGCTCGATTTTGTCCGGCAGGTCGCTGATCACCGCCTTGTCGGTCTTGAGCCGGCGCAGGATGTAGGGCTGCACCAGCCGGCGCAGCGGCGCGTAGCCGCCGGGGCTGTCGGCCAGGCGCCTGGCGAAGCTGGCGAAGGGTTTTGCGCCACCGAGCAGACCCGGATTCACGAAGTCGAAGATGCTCCACAGGTCACCCAGCCGATTCTCGATCGGCGTGCCGGTCAGGGCCAGGCGTGAACCGGCCTTCAGCGCCTTCGCCGCCTTGGTCTGCCGGGTACCGGGATTCTTGATCGCCTGCGCCTCGTCCAGGATCGCCAGCCGCCAGGGGGTGGCCTGGACCCAGGCGAAGCGGTGCAGCGAGCCATAGCTGGTGATGACCAGATCGACGCCGGCGAGGCGCTCGGCCGGCAGTCCACCCAAGGCCTCGGCCGGCATCTCCGAGGCGTGCGCCACCAGCACGCGCAGGCCCGGCGCGAAGCGCGCCGCCTCCTGCGCCCAGTTGGCGAGCAGCGAGGCCGGCGCCACCAGCAGGCTCGGGGCCGGGCCTTCGGCGCGTTTGCGTACCAGCAGCAGAGCCAGCACCTGGATGGTCTTGCCCAGACCCATGTCGTCGGCCAGGCAGGCGCCCAGGCGCAGACGCGACAGCAGGTGCAGCCAGCGCAGGCCGATCTGCTGATACGGCCGCAGCGTGGCGTGCAGATCGGGGCCGGCGTCGACGGCCGCCAAACCCTGCGGCCCGCGCAGTCCCGCCAGGGTCTCGGCCAGCCATGGCCCGGCGTTCACCTGCGCCCACTCGGGCGCGGCCGTCACCTCCTTGCCGCCGATGGCCGCACCGGCCCCGGCCAACAGGCGCATGGCATCAAAGAAGCCCAGGCCCTGCTCGCTCGCCAGGCGCTCGACCTGCTGGAACTGCGTCAGGGTTTGCTGCAGCCGCTCGGGGTCGACCTCGACCCATTTGCCGCGGATGAACACCAGCCCACGGCTGTCGGCCAGCAGGCCACCCACCTCGGCGGCGGTCAGCGGCTCGCCATCGATGGCCACCGACACCTGGAAGTCGAGCAGCGCATCTTGACCGACCAGCGACGGCTGACGCCCGTCGACCGTGGCGCTGACCGTCGCGCGCGAGGGCCGGTTGGCCCGCCACTGCGCCGGCATGCGCACCACGACGCCGGCGTGCTCCAGCTTCGGCACATCGTGCAGGAAGCTCAGCGCCTCGCCGGCGCTCCAGCGCAGCGGCTGGAAGATCTCGCGACGGTCGATGAGGTCCTTCAACCAGAGGCACCCCTCGCCGGCGCGTTGCAGCGGCGCCAGCAGGGCCAGGAGGCGCTCCTTGTCGGCAGCAGCAGCGTATTCGCGCAGGGCCTCGCCCAGCGGCCGGTGCTGCGCCTTGCCCTGCGTCGACAGCCGGGTGGTGTAGGTGGCGAGGAAGGCGAAGGGAAACTGCTCGTCCTTGCGGTTCTCGGCCAGGTGGACGTGGACGCGGCCGACGAGGTTCCAGGCCGGGTTGCGCGCCTTCAGGAAGATGCCGAGCGGCTGGCCCGAGGCCTTCAGTTCGGCGTGCAGGGCGGCGTCGAGTTCCTGCCACAGCCGCTCCAGCAACCCGACCGACAGGTATTCCGCCCCGTCCATCGGCGGCGCCGACCACGCCAGCGCCTGCAGCTCGCCGGCATCCGGCGGCGGCACGCGCCCCGGCAGATGCTCCGACGCCTCGGGCAGCGTGCACAGCGCGGTCAGGTAGCGCACGGCCAGATCCCGCCACCACGCGATCACCGGCGGCAAGGCCGCGCCGACGTGTTCGGCGCCCAGCCCCAGCAGGACCCGGCCCGACCCCAGGACGCTGTCCGTCACCAGCTGCTCGGCCAGTTCGAACGGCAGCGGCGGGGCGTCCGGCAAGGACACCACGATGAGACGGCCGTGGGGAGTGAGGGCGAGGGTGCTGGTGATCATCGGGCTACCTGACTAGCGGCGAACTTCAGCAAGCGCCAGAGTGTTGATCGAACAACCCTCACCCCAGCCTTCTCCCGCGAGCGGGAGAGGGGGAAATGCCCCATCTCCCCCGGCACCGGGGGCGAGGGTTGGGGTGAGGGGGTGAGCCTCGCCGCGGCTGCTGATCATCATTCCCAATCAGGTCTGGCTATGCACATGGAACGGGATGGCGCCGACGGCGGCATCAGGCCGGAACGTTGCACCGACCCGCCTTGGCAGGGCCGGTGTGTCGTATAGGCCCGGGCTTCGTCAGCTTGGGCGCGGTGGACCTTCACACCGGCATCGCTTCGACCCAGCCACTGCGCCAACAAGATGCGGGTTGCTCGCGGGTTGGCCTGCAGGTGGGCGACGATCCGTCCTTGGGCCGCTTCTTGGGTCGTCCCCGGCCCAGCCGACTTCCCGGCCAAAGCCTCCGGGTCGGCCAGCGTAGAGCGGAACTCGACGGTCATGTCGCTGTTCTCGAAGGTCAGGGTTGGCGCAGGGACGCCGGCCGAACGGAAGGCCTCCATGATGCGCTGGATCCGCGGGCGCCCCAGGCCTAGCCTCGATCTCGCCGGCCCGGAACCCGACACCGGCCACGCCGGGATCGAAGGGACGCGAGGCGTGATCGACCAGCAACCGCTCGGCCGCCCGGCCATCGGGCAGGATCACCGGATTCGGCAGGGTCAGGCGATCATCGTAGACCCGGATCAGGTGGGGGGCGCCGAGGCGGTAGTAGCGGTGCACCACGCCGTTAAGCAGCGAGCAGGCGTGTCGCGGACCCGCGATCGATCAGCCACAGGATCGCCCGATGCCGCCGGCCTCGGCACTGTGACCGTCTTCATCGACGCCGCGGCGTCGACTCGACAGGGTTGACGTGGGAGCCTTCGGTCGATCCACGCGCACCTGAGATTGCAGGCGCAGCCGACCCCGCCGCCGTTGCCCGGTGACCCCGGGGCATCACCTCGCGGCGACTGCCGCCTTCAGCACATCGGCCGGGAATGGCTTACCGAGCGCCGGGTAGATCGTTGTCGCGCCCGCCGCCAGCAGTCTTATGAGAAAACGCCGGGCCGCCCCAAGTTTTCTCGTCGCCCTCGGGGTGCGGCGGCATCGCCGCCGCCTGCCAGCGCAGCTCGAAGCGCCCACGCACAGCCTTGTTCACCGGCAACTCGACGCGCTCGTCGTGGAACCAGCGATGCGTCTGGCGGATGCTGCCCAGCGCATCGAACAGGCTGAACACCATCGCCATGGCTTGCTGCACGCGAACCCGAGACCTACGCGCTCTTCCTGGCCGGCCTGGGCGTGGTGGGCTGGGTGGCGCGCCGCCGCCGGGTCTGAGCGGGCCTCGGGCCTGCTCGCGCCGCAGGGCGCCTGCGAGGCCTCGGTCTACCGGCTGCGATAGCCGCAGCACCGCTGGAGTTGCTGCGCAGGCGGCAACGCACCTGCACTGCCCAGGCACGCCACATACTCATCGGGGGACTAAACCGCTCGCGCGGTAAGCGCTCCGGCAAGAGTTGTGGCGGTTCGTTGTACCGCGGGTTCTGCGATGTTGACGAGCGAGGCAATCCGCCTCGTTCATCAACTGGAGCAGGACCATGGACATCTCGACTCCCACCGTCTCGCCGTTGCGCCAACGCATGCTCGACGACATGCGCATGCGCAACGTGGCCGAGCACACCCAAGACGGCTACATCCGCGCCGTTCGCAAGCTGGCCGCCTTGCTCGGCCGCTCACCGGACACGGCCACCATCGAAGAGCTGCGGCGCTTCCAGCTTCACCCTCAGGTCGTGGCGACTCGACGCCCAGTTGTGCTCGCCGGGCGGGTCTCCCACAACCCCGAACAGCAGGTGACCGTCGTCACGTTCCAGCGTTGATACCGCAATACGAAACGTATTTCGTTCCATTGGGCTCCACCACGCTCGAGGCTGGCGCCGCGCGTCGGAAGCTGCCGATGCACGGCACAGCGCATCGCGCTGACGCACCACCTGTGCCGAGGCTCAGGTCCTTGGCTTGCGGCGCTCCTTGCTGGCGGCGGCAGGTCTGCCGACCTCTTCTTTCAGCACTTCGTGGGTCAACTCTCGCACCTTCTGCTTGAGTTTTTCCAGCACCGTGAGGCCTTCGGGCGTGATGGCGTAGTAGCGGCGCAGCTTGCCACCCACCAGTTCCTGCTCGCTCGCCAGGTAACCGGCGGCCTCCATCGCGTGCAGGATCGGGTAAAGCGTTCCCGGGCTCAACTCGTAGCCGTGGCGGGCAAGCTCCTCGATCATCTCGGTGCCGAAGATGCGTTCTTCGGCGGCATGGTGCAACAGGTGCACGCGGATGAAGCCGAGAAAGGTCTCGCGGAAGATGTCCCTCATGACGGTCGATCATGCACCGACTTGCAGCGTGCACCAAATACAAAGGCCCGCGGATGCGGGCCCTTTCGGCTGCGGAGCCGGGCGTGGCCGGCCCGTGCGCCTGCTACATCTTTGCGGCGTCGTGGCAAGCGGCGCCGCACTTGTTGGTGTACGGGATCGGCATCGCCTTGCCCGCCTCGACACCCTTGACGCCCTTGTTCGTGATGCGCGGCACGTCGAACAGGTGCGAGGTGATGTCGTTCATCCAGTAGTTCTTGCCATCCTTGGACTCCAGGCCCTTGCCGAGGCCCGCGCCCGTCTGCATGGTCTTGGTCATGTGGCAGTCGACGCAGGCGATCTTCTTGGTGTGGGGCTCGCCCACGGCCTTGGTGGTGTGCTCCTTCAGGTCGACCTTGTGGCAGCTGGCACACAGCGAGTTCTTGCCGTCGCGCGCGTCCAGCACCAACTGGTGCTTGATGCCGCTCTTGCCGTGCGTGTCGTGGCAGCTCGAGCAGGTCAGCGTCTGCGTGCCGTTGACGTAGTGCCTGGACCGGATCACGTCCGTGGCCTGCTGGTGGTGCGACTTTGAATGCACACCGTCCGGCCAGAAGTCCTTCTGTGCCGCATCCTCGCGCGAGGTGTAGTTCACCAGGTATTCGTTGCGGCTGATGCCGGGCGTGAGCATCCGGTTTTCCTTGTTGATCGGCTGGTCGGTGGCGGTGGTGCCCTGCGGCCGGCTGTGGCACTGGGTGCAGATGACGGTGGCGCGTTCGGCGGCCAACTTGCCTGGGTGCACGATCAGCGAGGCCTTCATCTTCTTCGCGGCCTTGGAGTGTGCCGAGCCCGCACCGTGACAGGTCTCGCAGCCAATATTCAGCTCGTTGGGCGTGCCGTCGCCGTCGATGTCGGCCTCGCCGTTCGGGTCGTTGACCGCGCCGGCGACGAAGCCACCCTCCACCGTGGGGGTCAGCGTGTAGCCGGTGTAGTGGCACGACGCGCACTGGATCTCGAAGGACTTGGTCTTCGGGGGATCGATGAGCTTGTTCGTCGTCTCGTTGAACAGCCAGTCGCCGTGGTAGTCGCGCCAGGGCTTGCGCGTGCGGTCGCCCCAACTGTCCTGACCTTCTGTGTTGTATTGCAGGAAGGGGTAGGTCGAGTCGCCGACACGGATCAGGTAACGCTGCTTGTAGACCGGGCCGCCGTAGGTACGTTCCACCGGGTAGACACGCGGCGGGTCGGCGGCGTCGCGCAAGTTCTCGGTGCGCAGCTTCAGCGAGCCGTCGGTGTCGGTGAAGAAGGTGGCGGTGAAGCTCACCGTCGCCATGTCGGCCGGCGGCTTGTCCGAGACCTGGTACTTGTCGAAGCCGCGACCCTTGTCGTAGCCGTGCAGGTAGAACTTCAAGCCAGCCTGCAGCTTCTTCAGTCCAGCGTCCTTGTTCGGGAAGCGCGAAGCGTCCTGCATCTTGCCGGGCTTGCCGACGACGTTGATACCGTGCTTGTGCGCGGTCTTCGTGAAGTCGGTGTAGTCGTCGTGGCAGTCCATGCACTTGGAGCTGCCCACGAAGGTGGCATTGACCGGGATGGTGCCCGACACCTGGATCGCCAGCGGCTTGGCGGTGAGCTCGGCCGTGCTCATGGCCTTGTTGGTGAGGCTGCCGCCGGGCAGGTATTTCTGGTCGGCGGGCTCGGCGTACACGAAGTACTTGCCGTCCGCCACCTTGTCGATGGCGAAGGCGCCGCTCGAGTTGGTCACTCCCCGCTGGTACTTGTCGCGGTTGTTGGCCAGGTTGTCTTCCATCGGCTCGTCGTCGTTGACGTTGCGCCGGATATTGAACGAAGGCGCCTTGGCTAGCCTGGCCACGTCGGCCGCCGGCACCAGGTAGACCGTGGCGCCGCCGACGGCATTCTTGCCCCCGTCGGTGACCGTGCCCTTGATCGACTGTGCCCAGGCGCCCAGCGGCGCGAGTGCGAGCATCGACGCGGCCAGCACGCCGGCCAGTTCGGTCCGCAGGAAGTTCAGATGCATGTGAATGACTCCTTCGGGTTCAAGTTGTACCGACTGCCTGGCCCCACCGCCGCAGGTACCCTTGTCGGCCACGATCGCTGCACTCTCGGTGGCACGACGATGAAAGCGCACACGGCGCCGAAGCACTTCCATCATCGTTTTGCCTCGGAGGATCTTTTATCGCATTTCGATAACGAAAGTCGATGCCCCCCCCCGCCAGCTCTTGATGTGCATCAAGTTCGGGTCACCCGATCTTCGCCTCGTGGCCGGTGGGGCCTCGCCGGTGGCGGCGCAGGTACTGGCGCTCGAAAGCCCGTTTGGCCCAGTGGAACAGTCGGCTCGACAGCCTTGCCGCGTGATCCGGTATCGGCCGCGGGCAGGGCGCTTGGGGGGGAGTGCCCAGGAATGGCGGTTCAGTCATCGCCGCAGGCCGGTCTGGCCCGCTGGGGGGCGGGCGGGATCAGCCGAATACGTGCTGCCACGCTCGCACCACGGCCTGGGCATCGGCGACAGCGACGAAGGCGATGCCGGCCAGCGCACCGGCCAGGTGCGCGTCGTGGTTGACCTTGCCCAGGGCCCGGCGCGCCGCGTAGTAGCTGTAGGCCAGGTAGGCCACCGCAAACAGCGGCGCCGGGATCGGCACCGGGATCGGCAGGATGAAGATCGACGCCGACGGCGAATAGACGATCGACGCGAACAGCACCGCAAGGATGGCGCCCGAGGCACCGAGAGATCTGTAGCCGGGCTCGCCACGGTGCTTGAAGTAGGTTCCCAGGCCGCTGGCCAGCAGGCCGAAGGCATAGAGGGCGAGGAACCGCGCCGTACCGATCTGTCGCTCCAGCGGAAAAGCGAAGGCCCAGAAGGTGAAGGCATTGAAGAAAAGATGCGCCAGGTCGGCATGCAGGAACGCGCTGGTGATCGGCGTCGCGTATTCGCGGCGCGGGACGAGCCAGTAGGGCCGGAACAGGTTGCGCTCGATCATTGCCGGCGCGGCGAACAAGCCGATCAGGCTTGCCAGCAAGATGGCCGCGAGCAACAGCGACGCGGCCGGGGTGTGGGTGATCAACGCCATCACGGGCGGCACGCGCGCAACGACCTGCCGCCCAGCCGGTCCTCGCGCGCCGGCCCGGTGCGCTCATGGAACGCTGTCTGCATTGTTGTCCTCTGCGGTCGTGGAACCGTGATTCTGGACGCCCCGGCGCTGTGCAGCCGTGCTGCCCATTCGATGTCAACGCCCCGTCATCGATGCGCCGGGCCAACACGATGTCGACCACCGCATCGCCTGCGGGCGCCGCCCTTCGTCAGGCCTGCCAGACGCCATGGCCGCTTTGTCGCAGGCCGATCGCCAGTTCGACCTCCATCTCGCGGGCGGCCTCGTAGGGCATCGGGTTGTAGACCTCGAACAACTCGGGCAGCAGGCGCAGCCCGTAGCGCAGCACGAAGCGATTGGCCTGCACACCCGCCACGGACAGCTGCACGACGTAGACGTGATGGTGATGGCGACGGCGCAGTGGCGTGGCGGCCGAAGTCGACGGGTCCATGAGCCTGCTCCCGGCGATGAACGAGGCGGATGGCCTTGCGTGTCGACATCGCACGACAACCGTCACGACCAACCTCCGCGGCCCCGACGCAGCGCCCCTCAGGCGAGCGCTTGAGACTGTCGAAGCGAAGCGGCTGCAGGCGCTGCGGGCAAGTCGACCGACTCGAGATCAGTTCAGCGCCCGCTTGGCCGGCCGGGCCTGGCCTGCCGGCGCCGCCGGCCGCGGCGCGCACGGAACACCGTTGAGCACGCGGTCGGCATCGAGCGAGCGGATCGGAATGGACGCGTCGCGCGGGATGAGGCCCTGCGCGATCAGGTTCTCGTAACGCAGCGCGCACACGCGCAGGAACGACGAGAAGTTGCCGACCGCGCCGCGGTCGGCCACCAACTCGTCGTAGAGCTTCTCGATCAGCTGCGCCACCGTCATGCCGTCGCGGCCGGCGATCTCTTGCAGCACCGCCCAATGCAGGTTCTCCAGCCTGAGGCTGGTGACCACGCCATGCAGCCGCACCGATCGCGTACGGCTCTCGTAACTGGCGGGGTCGGCGCTGATGAAGATCTTGCACATGGCGGGGCTCCGAGTGGCGTGGCGGGTCGGAACGGCTACAGGCTGATGCGGGTGCCGAGCACGGCCAGGAACTGGCCGATCCACGCCGGGTGGGCCGGCCAGGCCGGTGCGCTGACCAGCTTGCCGTCGGTCACGGCGGCGTCGATGGCGATGCCCATGTACTCGGCGCCGGCCAGCTCGACCTCGACCTGGCAGGCCGGGTAGGCGCTGAGCTTGCGGCCCTTGATCATGCCGGTGGCGGCGAGCAGTTGCGCGCCGTGGCAGATCGACGCCACGGGCTTGTTGCTGGACAGGAAGTGCCGCGTGATCTCGATCACGCGCGAGTTCATGCGCAGGTACTCGGGTGCGCGGCCGCCAGGCACCACCAGCGCGTCGTACTTGGTGGGGTCGATCTCGGCAAAGCTGGCGTTGAGGGTGAAGCGGTGGCCGGGCTTTTCGCTGTAGGTCTGCTGGCCCTCGAAGTCGTGGATCGCCGTCATCACGTAGTCGCCGCTCTTCTTGTCGGGCGCCACGGCATGGACGGTGTGGCCCACGGCCTGCAGGGCCTGGAAGGGCACCATCATCTCGTAGTCTTCGCCGAAGTCGCCGCACAGCATCAGGATCTTGCTCATCTGGAAGGTCTCCGTTGGGGCATTGTGGAGCCACCATTGTTCGCAGGCCGGGCCAGCACGGGTAGTAGCTGCGTATCGAGCGGGTCGTGGTTTTCCCGGATGAATGACACTGCCGCGACGGGCACCGAGCTCGCATGCTGGAGTTCGGGCCTCGCGAGCACCTTGCTGCCGTTCACGCGCGGCGATGACCGCCAGGCGTTGGGGAGCGCGGGCCGCGAGCCGGTGGCGATGACGACGCGGCCGGCAGGCAGCCGCGTGTGCCCGCCAACGTCGAGCGTGTGCGCGTCGAGAAAACGGGCCCGGCCGCGCAGCCGGTGCTCGGCATGCAGCCGACGCGGGCGCAGGTCGTGCCGTGGCGGCCGTCTTCGATGACGAGCAAGCTCGTCGTGTGTGCCAGTGCGCTGCGGCAGGCCGTCATGCCGGCCGTGCCGGCACCGATGACGACATTGACGTCGAGGGTGTTCATGCGCAGGGGCCTTTCAGGACCAGGGTCCGGCAGGGGGACACAAACCAGGTGCATCCATGGGTCGTCGCGCCGGCCAGCGGCCGACCGATCGCGGCGCAGGCTCCGGGGCGCCGCGGTGTGCGCGGTGGTGGCGCAGCACGGCGCTGTTGTACAACAGGCCCGACGCGCCCAGGCGCGCCTCGTGCCCGGTCTTCCCACGCGACCCCGACACCGTCTGCAACCCCAGCCCAGAAAGCCCGCCATGGACCTGTCCCGCTTTGCCCGCCGCCGCTACACCGCCTGGGCCACACCGGTGGAACCGATACCGCGCTTCAGCGCCGCGCTCGCCGCCAGCTGCCCCGGCGGGCGCGGGCCCGAGGTCTGGGTCAAGCGCGACGATCAGCTCGGGCTGTTTCCCGGCGGCAACAAGACGCGCAAGCTGGAGTTCCTGCTCGCCGATGCGCTGGCGCAGGGCGCCGACACCCTGATCACCTGTGGTGCACCGCAGAGCAACCACTGCCGCATCACGCTGGCCGCCGCGGTGAAGGAGGGCCTGCAATGCCGCTTCGTGATCGAGGAGCGCGTGCCGAACAGCTACGACGTCAACGCCAGCGGCAACAACTTCATGTTCCGCCTGCTCGGCGTGGAGGCGATCACCGTGGTGCCGGCCGGCACCGACATGGCGGCGGCGATGGCCAAGGTGGCCGCTGAACTGGCCACCCTCGGCCGCCAGGGTTACGTCATCGCCGGCGGCGGATCGAACGCGCTCGGCGGCCTGGGCTACGTGGCCTGCGCGCAGGAACTGCAGCAGCAGTGCTTCGACGCCGGCCTGTGGTTCGACCGCCTGGTCGTGGGCTCCGGCAGTTCGGGCACGCACGGCGGGCTGCTCGCGGGCTTCCTGGGCAACCGCATCGCCACGCCCATCGTCGGCATCGGCGTCAGCCGTGACCCCGTCGATCAGGCGCCACTGGTGCACACGGAAGCGCAGGCCGTGGTCGACCTCGTCGGCGCCGGCTTCAGCGTGCCGCGCGAGGCCGTGCAATGCGTGGGCGGTTACTGGCAGCCCAAGTACTCACTGCCCAATGCAGGCATGGTCGAGGCCGTGCAGATGCTGGCGCGCACCGAAGGCATCCTGCTCGACCCCGTCTACACCGGCAAGGTGATGGCCGGCCTGATCGGCCTGGCGCGCAAGGGCGAGTTGCAGGCCGGCGAGCGTGTGCTGTTCCTGCACACCGGCGGCCTGCCGTCGCTGCATGCTTACGAGCGCGTCGTGCTGGGGGACGAGCCCGTGGCGGGGTGATACGGACTTGCGATCTATCGACAGGACGTGGACGTTGGCTTTCGGCTGACGGCCCGTTGCGAACCTTGCCGGGTGTGCGCTTTCTGCGCTCGACGTTTTGCGCCGGTCGCGGCAGGCGGTGCCCGGCGGGGGCGCTGACTGTGGCGGTCGGTGCTGCGCACCGACTCCCCTGCGCTGCTCGCCTTGAGGGGGTGCCGCATAACTCGCTTCGTTCGCTGCG
>JAUXVE010000146.1 GCA_030680415.1 Rubrivivax sp. | reverse complement strand
TGCAACGCCGCGCAGGGCCCTTGGGTACCCCTGCCCTACGGGTAAGCCCCCAGAACAGCCGCACTCCGCGTTGCAAATGCTCGCCGGGGCTGAGCCGGACGGCAGGGCCCGCCTGCGCGGGGCCTGCCGCCTGCGAAGGCCATGACCCGCTGTGGTCATGGCCCCACCCCGGCTGCGCTTTGCGCCTTGATTGCGGCTGTTCTGGGGGCTTACGCGGGTGCATCGGATGGCCTCTCAACCTCTCAGCTGCCCTCGGGCCCGGCCAGCAGCGGCAGCGCGCCGTCGCTGCCCAGCAAGCCGACCTGGGTGTAGATGCCGAGCTTGCCGCGGGTGTCCTCGATGTCCAGGTTGCGCATCGTGAGCTGGCCGATGCGGTCGGCGGGGGTGAAGGCGCCGGCGCCTCTTTCCATCGTCAGCCGCTCGGGGTGATAGGTGAGATTCGGGCTCGTGGTGTCGAGCAGCGACCAGTCGTTGCCGCGGCGCAGTTCCAGCGTCACCTCGCCGGTGATGGCGCGCGCCACCCAGCGCTGCGCCGTTTCGCGCAGCATCAGGCATTGCGGGTCGAACCAGCGCCCCTGGTAGAGCAGACGGCCGAGGCGGCGGCCGCCGGCGCGGTACTGTTCTATCGTGTCCTCGTTGTGGATGCCGGTGACCAGCCGCTCGTAGGCGATGTGCAGCAGCGCCATGCCCGGCGCTTCGTAGATGCCGCGGCTCTTGGCCTCGATGATGCGGTTCTCGATCTGGTCGCACATGCCCAGGCCGTGGCGGCCGCCGATGCGGTTGGCCTCCTCGAACAGCGCCACCGCACTCGCGAAGGTGATGCCGTTCAGCGCCACCGGCACGCCTTCGTCGAAGCGCACGCTCACCGTCTCGGGTTTGACGACCACGTCCTCGCGCCAGAAGGCCACGCCCATGATCGGGTTGACGATGGCGATGCCCTTGTCCAGGAACTCCAGGTCCTTGGCCTCGTGGGTGGCGCCGAGCATGTTGCTGTCGGTGCTGTAGGCCTTCTCGGTGCTCATCTTGTAGTCGAAGCCGTGCGCGATGAGGTACTCGCTCATCTCCTTGCGCCCGCCGAGCTCGTCGATGAAGGCCTGATCCAGCCACGGCTTGTAGATGCGCAAGGCCGGGTTGGCGAGCAGGCCGTAGCGGTAGAAGCGCTCGATGTCGTTGCCCTTGTAGGTGCTGCCGTCGCCCCAGATGTTGACGCCGTCCTCGCGCATCGCCACCACCAGCGCGGTGCCGGTGACGGCGCGGCCCAGCGGCGTGGTGTTGAAGTAAGTGGCGCCGCCGGTGCTGATGTGGAAGGCGGCGCACTGGATGGCGGCGATGCCTTCGGCCACCAGTTGCGCGCGGCAGTCGACCAGGCGCGCGATGTCGGCGCCATACGCTTTCGCCTTGCGCGGAATCTCGTCGTAGTCGCTTTCGTCGGGCTGGCCCAGGTTGGCGGTGTAGGCGCAGGGAATGGCGCCCTTGGCGCGCATCCAGTGCACGGCGGCGCTGGTGTCCAGGCCGCCGGAGAAGGCGATGCCGACACGTTCGCCGGCGGGCAGGTCTTGGAGGATGTGGGTCACGGTGTTGGACTCTGAAAGGGGCTCCTGAGGCTGTGATTGTCGCAAGCTTGGCGACCGGTGCACCCACTCAGTCGGCCGGCCGGCCGGCCGCATGGCCCCCGGCTTTGGCGGCCTCGTGCCCGGCCCTCGCTAACATGGTGCCATGCGATGGCATCCGAAGTTCCGCAGCATCCCGTTCGCATTGGCCCTGTCGTTGTCGACGCCGCTCGCGGCGGCCGAGAAGCAGACGGTCTGCACCATCACCGTCAACTCCGCCGACGAGAAGGAAGCGTTTCGCCGCCACCTGCCCGCAGCGAAGTACCGGTTCGTCGAGCTCGTCGAACGCGACCGGCCCGATTGGCTGGCGTCGGCCTGCCGCGCGGCGGTCTCCTGCGACGTGCTCGTCATCTCCGGCCACTACGACGGCAGCAACGTGTTCTATTCCGATCGGCTGGAGGCACGCGAATTTCTGCCCGTCGACGAACTGGAGCGCGTGTCCTGCAGCGATTCCTGTCCGGGGCTCTTCTCCCGGCTGAAGGAGGTCTACCTGTTCGGCTGCAACACGCTGAATCCGCAGCCGCTGAACAGTGCATCGGCAGAGACCCTTCGCAGTCTCGTGCGCGAAGGACACTCGCCCCAGGAGGCCACACGCCAGCTGCGGTCGCTGAACGCAAGGTACGGCCAGAGCAGCCGCGACCGCATGCGCATGGTGTTCAAGGACGTGCCGGTGATCTACGGATTCTCATCGGCGGCGCCGCAGGGTCCGATGGCAGCCGCCACGCTGAGCGGCTACTTCCGGGCGAGCGGCGCACCTGAGATCGGTCAAGGCTGCCCCAGCGGCCGCCTGCTCGGGCAGTTCGCAAGCGCGATGTCCGTGACCCGGGGCATGACCGACAAGGATCCGAACGCAGATGTGCGACGGGACGTCTGCCAGTTCGTCGATGACCGCTTGTCGGACGCGGACAGGCTGGCCTTCATACACCAGCTCATGCAACGGCAGACGGCACAAGCCCGTGTCCATCTCGACCGCATCGAGAGGTATATGACGGCGCTCGGCGACCCTGCGCGGCGGACACCGGAGGTGACACAGGCGCTCGGCGTCATCGCGCGCGACGCTGCCGCCCGCGCGCGCTTTCTCGACTTCGCACGCGATGCCGACCAGCCTGAGGTACGGGCGCGCATGATCAAGGTCGCACGCGACCTGGGCTGGCTGACGGCCGCCGAACAGCGGGCTGAACTCTCGCTGATGCTGGGCCAACTGCAGGCCCGGAGCATGGTCGGCCTGACCGAGGTGGATCTGGCCTGCAGCTTGAACCAGGCGCGCGACCTCGACGGCGCATTCAGCGGGCGCGTTCCCCCGCGGAGCCCGGCCGATGACGTGCCGCACGCCGCTGTTCGCGCCTGCCTGGGCAGCGCCGAGGATCGTGCGCGCACGCTGCAGGCCTTGGCCAGCCCGAACGAGGCCGATGTGCAGATCGCGCAGGCCTATCTGCGCCACCGCCCCATCACCGACGCCAGCGAGTTGCATCGGGTCGCTGCGGCCGTCGTCCAAATGCACCCTTCCGACGCCCAGGTGCGCGCGCTGGACGCTCTGGGCCGGCACTATGTGTCCGACGGCGAAGTCCTGGACATGCTGGTACGCCTCTACGCGCAGACCTCGTCGTGGTCAGTCCAGGCCGCGATCGCGGGCATCCTGATCCGCGCCGACCGGCGGTCGATCGCCGGCCCGAACCTCTTGCGCACCTTGCTCGAGCGCCGCCGGCCGTCGCCCTCGGGCGACAACATCGTCGACGCGCTGATACGCCGGCTGCAATCGCCTTGAGCGCCTTGCCGGGTCCGCATCGGGCAGCATGGGCACGCGATCTGTTGCATGTCCTTCTCTTTGGCCGCCGCGGCTTGTGGAACACTGACGGCATGCTGCGTCGAACCGCCCTGCCCCGACCCCTCTTCGGCACCGCGGCCGCCCTCCTGGCGTGCCTGGCCGCAGCATGGTCGCTCGATGCCAGCGCGGCCCCGAAGACCGTGTGCACCGTCACCATCAACTCGTCCGACGAAAGGGACACGTTCCAGCGCCATCTGCCGCGCGGCGAGTACCGCTTCGAAGAACTGGTGCAGCGCGGGCAGCCCGATTGGCTGGCCTCGGCCTGCCGGCGCGGCGTGACCTGCGACGCGCTCATCATCTCCGGCCACTTCGACGATGGCACCGAGTTCTACACCGACCGCTTCGACGACAAGGAGTTCCTGACCGTCCACGAGATGCAGCAGGCGTCGTGCAGCGCGTCGTGCAGCGGGCTGTTCTCGCAGCTCAAGGAGGTGTATCTGTTCGGATGCAACACCCTGAAGTCGGAGCCCAGGCATGTCGCCTCGGCCGAGGTCGCGCGCAGCCTCCTGCGCTCGGGCCACTCGCAGGCCGACGCCGAACGCCTGTCCACGCTGTTGAGCGAGCGCTACGGCCAGAGCAATCGCGACCGGCTGCGCCACGTGTTCAAGGACGTGCCGGTGCTCTACGGCTTTTCCTCGAAGGCACCACTCGGACGCACCGCGGGGCCGCTGCTCGAGCGCTACTTCCAGTCGGCACCCGCGGGCGAGGTCGCGAGCGGCCGCGCGAGCCCGACCCTGCTGAACCTCTTCGCACCCAGCTCGATGATCGCCGTCGCAGGCCTGAGCGATGCGGATCCGCACGCGGGCTTGCGCGGCGACATGTGCGGCTTCGCCGACGATGGGCCGTCGGATGCACGAAAACTCGCCTTCATGCACGAGGTGCTGCAGCGCGACGTGACCGAGGTGCGCATGTTCCTCGATCATCTCGAACGCTACGTCGCCTCGATCGGTCCGGCGCAGCGGCTGGTGCCCGAGGTGGCAGCCGCTCTCGGCGCGATCGAACGCGACCGCGGCGCGCGCGAACACTACCTCGCGTTTGCGCGCGATGCCGACGAAGCGGCGGTCCACAACCGCATGATGGCGCTGGCGCGCACGCTCGGCTGGCTGTCGCCTGCGCAGGAGCGCTCGGAGTTCCTGCGCATGATCGCGGATCGCATGGCCCGCGACAGCGTGGGCAGGAACGAAGTCGACCTCGTCTGCGCGACCCGTCAGGACCCCGAACCGGGACTGGCGCGGCAACTGCTGGCCACGGGTGCGGTGCAACCCGGCAAGGTGACGCATGCGGCCGTGCTGGCGTGCCTGGGAAGCGCACAGGCCCACGAACGCACCGTTCACGCACTGACGAGTTCCCGTGACGAGGATGTCGCGATCGCCCAGGTCTACCTGCGCCATCGGCCGCTGGCCGACGTGGCTGAACTGCGTGCCGTCACCTCGGGCATCGGGCGCATGACCGCCGGCGACGCGCAGCTGCGTGCCCTCGAGACGCTGGCGCGGCAGCGCCTGGCCGATCCACAAAGCCTGCAGGAGATCGCACGCCTGTTCCCGCTGGCCCGCACGCTCGAGCTGCAGCGCGCGATCGCCGGCATCCTGATCCGCTCCGACTACCGGACGCTGGCACCGGCCGACCTTGCCCGCACGCTGCACGAGCACAGGCTGAAGTCACCCGATGGCAAGGACGTGATCGACATGCTGATTCGCCTGCTCCAGTCCGCCTAGCCGACGTCGCGCAGTCGCCGCGCCCGCCGCCAGCCGCTGAGAACGCGGTCCCGCGACCGGCCGCAGGGCCGGCGCCTTGGTGCTGCGGCGCGAACACGAGCGGCGCCTGCGAGCCCTCGGCCGCGGTCGCACGGACACCACCGGATTGCGCGCACTCAATCGATGGCTCGGAAGGCGGCACAGGGCTCGCTCTTGGCAGGGGACTCGGGGGCTCGCGCTGCGCGGCATCGGCCCGAGTCGCGCGCGCGCTGCATCACGAGTTCGAGACCCAAGGACTCCAAAATCGCCGGCCGGCTGGTGATGCTCGGCCACGGCTGTATCGGCGCAGTTTACGCCTCGCATGGGCCAAGCCGCCGGCGTCTGTGATGGCGTCCCCGGCGTCGATCGACAGCCCCTTGACCCAGCGCAGGGACTGAACCAGCATCGGGGTGCAGACTGACCTTGATGACACACGGCGTCGCGCTCGACGCACCCCCCGGAGCCTGACGATGAAACGCCCGACGAACCCACTGCCCCCAGCCGAGGAGCCGGTGCCGGTAGAAGAGATTGGCACCGTGCTCGCCGCCGTCGCCGAACCGATCACGTTTCACCCGGACGGCTACTACTGGTGCGGCGCCGACGGCAAGCAGCAGTTCGGCCCCTTCGCCACCTACAGCGACGCCTACGCCGACATGCACGGCGGCGACCCCGACGACGTCGAGCCCGGCGAGAGCCTGCGCGAGGCCGAGGCCGAACTGGGCATAGCCGACTGGATCGACCCCGACACCGGTGCGCCGGCCGAGGGCATGGGCAACCCGCACCTTGAGCGCTGACGATCACTGCGCCGGGCCGCCTGCCGCCCGCGCGGCCCTTTCCGAGCCAGCTTCAGGCGGCCTGCGCCTGCGCTGCCAGCACCTCGGCACGCACGGCCTCGGTCAGTTCGGCCTTGAGTTCGGTAAAGGCCGGTGACGTCTTGATCGAGTAGTGGCGCGGGTGCACCAGCGGCACCACGCGGTCGAGCTTGATGCGTCCCGGGCGCGCGCTCATCACCACCACGCGGCTGCCCATGAACACGGCCTCGTCGATGTCGTGGGTGACGAAGAGCACGGTCTTGCGCTGCTCCTCCCAGATGCCCAGCAGCAGTTCCTGCATCAGCTCGCGCGTCTGGTGGTCCAGCGCACCGAAGGGTTCGTCCATCAGCAGCATGCGCGGGTCGTTGGCCAGCGCGCGCGCCAGCGCCGTACGCTGCTGCATGCCGCCACTGAGCTGCTTGGGGTAGTGCTCGGCAAAACCCTGGAGCCCCACCTTGGACAGGAAGCCGTGGGCGACGTCGAGTTGCCGCGCGCGCGGCCAGCCGCGCTCGCGCAGGCCGAAGCACACGTTGTCCAGCACGCTGAGCCAGGGAAACAGCGTGTAGCTCTGGAACACCATGCCGCGGTCGGCGCCGGGGCGGCTGATGCGTCGGCCGTCCAGCTGCACCTCGCCTTGGGTTGGATGGTCCAAGCCGGCCACGATGCGCAACAGCGTGCTTTTGCCGCAGCCGCTGGGGCCCAGGATGGTGACGAAGTCGTTCTCGGCCACGTCCAGGTCGGTGGCCTGCAGCGCCAGCGTGGTGTCGAAACGGCGCTCGACACCGCGCACCGAGAGGATGTTCATGCTCATCGCCCCAGCTGCGCCCACGGGAACAAGCCGCGGTTGGCGGCCTTGAACAGCAGGTCGCTGGCCAGCCCGATGAGGCCGATGACGATGATGCCGAAGATGATCTGGTCGGTGGCCAGCAGCGCCTGGCTGTCGGTGATCATGTGGCCGATGCCGCTGGACGCACCGATGAGCTCGGCCACGATGACATAGGTCCAGGCCCAGCCCAGCACCATGCGCAGGGTCTCGGCGATCTCGGGCGCGGCGCCTGGGATCAGCACGCGGCGGATCAGGTTGCCGTCGCTCACGCCCAGCGTGTAGGCGGCCTCGACGAGGTCGCGCCGCGTGTTGCCCACCGTCACCGCGATCATCAGCACGAGCTGGAAGAAGCTGCCGATGAAGATGACCGAGAGCTTCTGCGCCTCGCCGATGCCGGCCCACAGGATGAGCAGCGGGATGAAGGCGCTCGCCGGCAGGTAGCGCGCGAAGCTGACGAAGGGTTCGAAAAAGGCCTCGACGGGCTTGTAGGCGCCCATCAGCACGCCCAGCGGCAGCGCCAGCACGGCGGCGATGACGAAGCCGCCGAGCACGCGCCACACCGTCATGCCGATGTCCTTGGCAAAGCCCATCTCGGTCAGCAGCGTCCAGCCCGAGCCCAGCATCTGCAGCGGGTCGGCGAGGAAGATCTTCGGCACCAGGCCGCCGAAGGTGACGGCCGACCACAGCGCGACGAAGAGCACGAAGAAGCTCACGCCGAGCACGATGCGCGTGCCCGGCGCGACCGGTGTCAGCGGTCTCACTTGATGAAGCGCGTGTCCGCCAGCTTCGACAGGTCGGGGATCTGCCGGATGATGCCCGCGGCCAGCAGCAGATCGGCGGCCTCCTTGCTGAAGGCGGCGTGTTCACCGGCGAAGAATTTCTGGTTCGCCGCGCGGTCCTGCCAGCGCAGGTAGGCCTGGCTCTTTTCGAAGGCCTCGGCGCCTTGCTTGACGTCGGCGCCCATGATCTCGAAGCTCCTCTTCGGCTCGGCCTTGATCATGGCCACGGCGTCGAAGTAGCCGTCGGCCAGCGCCTGGGCGGCCTTGGGGTTCTCGGCCAGGAACTTGGGCGTGCAGCCGAAGGTGTCCATGATCATCGGGTAGTCCAGCGTGGTGGCGATGATCCTGCCGGCCTCGGGCCTGGCGCGCACCGCGCCCAGGTAGGGCTCGTAGGTCATCGCCGCGTCCAGGTTGGCAGTGCCGGCGATCATCGCGTTGGCCGCGGCCTGCGGCTCGAGGTTGACGATGTTCACGTCCTTCAGCGTCAGCCCGTTCTTGTTCAGGAACCAGGCCAGCGTGAAGTAGGGCGCCGTGCCGGGCGCACTCGCCGCGACCGTCTTGCCCTTGAGGTCGCCGATCTTCGTGATGTTGGGCTTGACCACCATGCCGTCGGCACCGTAGCTCTTGTCGAGCTGGAAGATCTGCGTCGTGGCCACGCCGTTGGCGTTCCAGACGATCCAGGTCTCCACCGTCGTGGCCGCGCACTGGATGTCGCCGCTGGCGATGGCCAGGTGGCGGTCTTTCTGCGGGATCTTCTTGATGCTCACGTCCAGGCCGTGTTTCTTGAACAGGCCGGCTTCCTTGGCCAGCGTCAGCGGCGCGAAGCCGGTCCAGCCGGACATGCCGATGGCGACCTTGGTTTCCTGGGCTAAGGTGGTGGCGGCAGCGGCCGCGAGGGCGAGGGCGAGCAGTGTCTTCTTCATGGCGGCTCCAGTGGGTGAGAACGGGCGGGGTCAGGCGGGAATCCAGAGTGTCGGCAGGCCCGGCAGCGTGCGCAAGATGCGCGCCAGCGAACCGTCGCGCACCAATGCGGTGGCCACCTCGATGTCGGGCGCAATGTAGCGGTCCTGCATCATCGAGGGGCACTGCGCACGCAACAAGGCATGCACCTGCTCCAGCGCCACCGAGCTGTGCAGCGGTCGCAGGAAGTCGATGCCCTGCGCCGCCGCCAGCAACTCGATGCCGAGGATGAGCGCCACGTTGTCGATCATCGGCTGCAGCCGCCGCGCCGCAAAGGTGGCCATGCTGACATGGTCTTCCTGGTTGGCGCTGGTCGGCAGGCTGTCGACACTGGCCGGGTGCGCCAGCGACTTGTTCTCGCTGGCCAGCGACGCGGCGGTGACATGCGCGATCATGAAGCCGCTGTTGAGGCCGGCATTGGCGGTCAGGAAAGGCGGCAGGCGCGAGACGCTGCTGTCGATGAGCATCGCGATGCGGCGTTCGGCGATGGCGCCCACTTCGGCGATCGCGTTGGCCATGGCGTCGGCGGCCAGCGCCACGGGTTCGGCGTGGAAGTTGCCGCCGGAGATCATCGCCCCGTCTTCGGCAAAGACCAGGGGGTTGTCGGTGACGGCATTGGCCTCGCGCAACAGCACCAGTGCGGCGTGGCGCAGCTGGTCCAGGCAGGCGCCCACGACCTGCGGCTGGCAGCGCAGGCAGTAGGGGTCCTGCACGCGGTCGTCGCCTTCCAGGTGGCTCAGGCGGATGGCGCTGCCGGCCAGCAGCTGGCGGTAGTACTGCGCAACGTCGATCTGCCCCGGCTGACCGCGCAACTGGTGGATGCGCGGGTCGAAGGGGCCGTCGCTGCCGCGCGCCGCGTCGACCGTGAGCGCGCCGATGACCAGCGCGGCCTCGAGCACCGGCTCGAAGCTGAACAGCGCGTGCAGCGCCAGCGCGGCAGAGGTCTGCGTGCCGTTGATCAGCGCCAGGCCTTCCTTGGCCTGCAGCGCCAGCGGCGCGATGCCATGCTCGCGCAAGACCGCAGCGGCCGGGCGGCGCTGACCATCGACGAGGAACTCGCCTTCTCCCAGCAACGCCAATGTCATGTGCGCCAGCGGCGCCAGGTCGCCCGACGCGCCCACCGAGCCCTGGCTCGGCACGCAGGGCACGAGGCCGGTGTTGTGCACCGCCATCAAGGTGTCGACGACCAGCGGCCGCACGCCGGAGTAGCCGCGCGCCAGGCTGGCGGCCTTCAGCGCCAGCATCAGCCGCACCACGGCGGGATCGAGCGGCACGCCGACGCCGACGCTGTGCGAACGGATCAGGTTGAGCTGCAGCGTGGCGAGGTCGGCCTCGCTGATGCGCGTGCTGGCGAGCTTGCCGAAGCCGGTGTTGACGCCGTAGACCGGCGCGTCGCCTTCGGCCGCGCGGCGCACCACGGCGGCACTGGCCTCGATCGCCGGCAAGGCCTGCGGGTACATCACCAGCGGCTGGCCACCGGCATGGAGGGACTGCAGCTCTTCGAGCGTCAGTTGTCCGGGACGGATCAGCATGCCGGACCCTCGCCAGCGCCCGCACCCTCACCCCAGCCCTCTCCCGCAAGCGGGAGAGGGAGAGGTTCACGCCAGGGCCTCGTGTCCGCGACGGACACGCGTCTTGCCCCCTCTCCCCCGGCCACGGGGGAGAGGGTTGGGGTGAGGGGGCAGCCCGCCCCGCCACTCACCCTCATCACCGCCCCACCATCGGCAGCTTCAGCCCTTGCTCCCGCGCACAGGCCACGGCCTCGTCGTAGCCCGCATCGGCATGACGCATGACGCCCGTCGCCGGGTCGTTCCAGAGCACACGCTCGATGCGCCTGGCGGCTGCGTCGCTGCCGTCGCAGACGATCACGACACCGGCATGCTGCGAGTAACCCATGCCGACGCCGCCGCCATGGTGCAGGCTGACCCAGGTGGCGCCGCTGGCGGTGTTGAGCAGCGCGTTCAGCAGCGGCCAGTCGCTCACCGCGTCGCTGCCGTCCTTCATCGCTTCCGTTTCGCGGTTGGGGCTGGCCACCGAGCCGCTGTCCAGGTGGTCGCGACCGATGACGACGGGCGCCTTCAGCTCGCCGCTCTTCACCATTTCGTTGAAGGCCAGCCCGGCGCGGTGCCGCTCGCCCAGCCCGATCCAGCAGATGCGCGCCGGCAGGCCCTGGAAGGCGATGCGCTCGCCGGCCATGTCGAGCCAGCGGTGCAGCGGCGCGTCGTGCGGGAACAACTCCTTCATCCTGGCGTCGGTCTTGCGGATGTCGTCCGGGTCGCCGCTCAGCGCCACCCAGCGGAAGGGCCCGCGGCCACTGCAGAACAGCGGCCGCACGTAGGCCGGCACGAAGCCGGGGAAATCGAACGCGTTCTCGACGCCGGCGTCCAGCGCCACCTGGCGGATGTTGTTGCCGTAGTCCACCGTCGGCACGCCCATGGCCTGGAAAGCCAGCATGGCCTGCACGTGCACGGCGCAGCTGCGCGCCGCGGCCTCGCGCAGGCCGGCGTGCTGCGCCGGATCCGCCTGCGCTTCGCGCCAGCGCGCCACGCTCCAGCCGGCGGGCAGGTAGCCGTTGACGAGGTCGTGCGCGCTGGTCTGGTCCGTCACCAGGTCGGGCCTGACGCCACGCCGCACCAGTTCGGGCAGGATCTCCGCCGCGTTGCCGAGCAGCCCGATCGACACCGCCCGCTTGGCGGCGGTGTTCTTCGCGATGCGCGCCAGCGCGTCGTCGAGATCGGTCGCCTGCTCGTCGAGGTAGCGGCTGCGCAGCCGGAAGTCGATGCGGCTTTGCTGGCATTCGATGTTCAGCGAGCAGGCGCCGGCAAAGCTGGCCGCCAGCGGCTGCGCGCCGCCCATGCCGCCCAGGCCGGCGGTGAGGATCCAGCGCCCCGCCCAATCGCTGGCCCCTCGGTCGCCGGGTACGGCGCCCGATCCGCCGCGGGGATGTGGCCCGGCTTGGGACGGCCCGGCGCTCGGGCCGCCGCCGTAGTGCTGGCGGCCGGCCTCGACGAAGGTCTCGTAGGTGCCCTGCACGATGCCCTGGCTGCCGATGTAGATCCAGCTGCCGGCAGTCATCTGGCCGTACATCATCAGGCCCTTGCGGTCGAGCTCGTCGAAGTGTTCCCAGGTCGCCCACCTGGGCACCAGGTTGGAGTTGGCGATCAGCACGCGCGGCGCGTCGGCATGGGTGCGGAACACGCCCACCGGCTTGCCGCTCTGCACCAGCAGCGTCTCGTCGGCCTGCAGCCGGCGCAGCGCTTCGAGGATGGCCTCGAAGCAGTCCCAGTTGCGCGCCGCCTTGCCGATGCCGCCGTAGACCACCAGGGCGTCGGGGTTTTCGGCGACCTCGGGGTCGAGGTTGTTCTGGATCATGCGCCAGGCGGCTTCGATCAGCCAGTTGGCGCAAGTGATCTGGCTGCCGCGGGGCGCGCGCACCGGATGCGGCTGGGCGAGGCGGTGGATGGCGCTGAGGTCGGTCATGGAGGGCCTCCGGGCCGGGCGGTGGTGATTCCAGGGTTGCACTCTACTTGTATAGACAAGCCTATGCAAGTACGATGCACACCATGGTTTCCCCTCATGCCTCTGCCCCGTCCCAGGCGCCGTACGCCCGCGTCAAGACGCACCTCAAGCGGGGCCTGGCCAGCGGGCGCTGGCCGCCGGGTGCGCTGATGCCGTCCGAGGCCGAGTTGGTGGCCAAGTTCGGCGTCAGCCGCATGACCGTCAACCGCGCCATCCGCGAGTTGCAGGCCGAGGGTCTGGTGGTGCGCAGCCAGGGCGTGGGCACCTTTGCCGCGCCGCTGCACCGCGTCTCCTCCACGCTCACCATCCGCGACCTGCAGGAAGAGATCCAGTCCCGCGGCCACCACCACCACGCCGAAGTGCACCTGCAATGCGCCGAGCCGGCGCCGCCGGCGCTGGCCGCACAGCTGGGCGTGGCGCCGGGCAGCGCGGTGTTCCACACGCTGATCGTGCACTTCGAGAACGGCGTGCCGCTGCAGTGCGAAGACCGCTACGTCAACCCGGCCTGTGCGCCGGCCTACCTGCAGGCCGACTTCACGCGCACCACGCCGACCCACGTGCTGTTCGAGACCACGGCGCTGTGGCGCGCGCAGTACTCGCTGGAGGCAGCGCGGCCGACGGCGCAGGAGGCGCGGCTGCTGCAGATCGGCGCCCACGAACCCTGCCTGATCGTCGTGCGCCGCACCTTCACGCGCGACGCCGCCATCACCATCGCACGCCTGGTGCATCCGGGCACGCGCTACGTCGTCGAAGGGAGCTTCACGCCATGACGCTTCACCGCGTGCACCTGGTCGACTGCACGCCGCAGCCCTGGCGCAACGGCGGCGGCACCACGCGCGAGCTGCTGGCCTGGCCGCAGGCGGCCGACTGGCGGCTGCGCGTGAGCGTGGCCGATATCGAACGCGACGGTCCCTTCTCGCCTTTCCCCGGTGTCGAACGCTGGTTCGCCGTGAGCGACGGCGAGGGTGTCGAGTTGACGCTGCCGACCGGTTCGGTGTCCGTCGGCCCCGCCGACGCACCGGTACGCTTCGACGGCGAAGCGGCGCCGGCCTGCCGGCTGCTGGGCGGCCCGTCGCGCGACCTCAACCTCATGCAGCGCCGCGGTGCCGGTGCGGCGGCCATGCGTAACGCCCACCCAGGCGACCCGCTCGACGGCAGCTTTGTCTGGCGTGGGCTGTACGTTGCCGACGACGCGCTGCTCGACCTCGACGAGCACACCGAACCGCTGTCCGCGGGCACGCTGCTGTGGTCCGACAGCGGCGAGGCCCAGTCGTGGCGCCTGCGCTCTGGCGGCCGCGCCTGGTGGCTGACGCTGGAGGCGTGATGACGCCGACACTGTGGCAACACGCCCGCATCGCCACCCTGGCCCCCGGCCGGCCCTGGGGCTGGATCGACGACGGCGCGCTGCTGGTGCAAGGCGACACCCTGCGCTGGGTCGGGCCGCTCGCCGAGCTGCCGGCCGGTCGGCCGCCCGACGCCGTGCACGACCTGGGCGGCGCGCTCGTCACGCCCGGCCTCATCGACGCCCACACGCACCTCGTCTACGGCGGCGACCGCGCGGCCGAGTTCGAACTGCGGCTGCAAGGCGCCAGCTACGAGGAGATCGCTCGTGCCGGCGGCGGCATCCTGGCCACGGTGGCGGCGACCCGCGCCGCCAGCGACGACGAGCTCTTCGCCAGCGCCGCCGCACGCGCGCGCGCCCTGGTGAGCGAGGGCGTGACGACGATCGAGATCAAGTCCGGCTACGGCTTGTCCGAGGCCCATGAGGCACGCTGCCTGGCAGTGGCGCGCCGCCTCGGCCGCGAGTTGCCGCTGACCGTGCGCACGACTTCGCTCGCCGCCCACGCGCTGCCGCCCGAATACGCCGGCCGCGCCGACGACTACATCACCGATGCCTGCAGCTGGCTGGCCGGCCAGCAGGCGCAGGGCCTGGTCGATGCGGTCGACGCCTTCTGCGACACCATCGGCTTCACGCCGGCGCAGACCGAGCGCATCTTCCTGGCCGCGCGGCACCTGGGACTGCCGGTGAAGCTGCACGCCGAGCAGCTCAGCGACCAGGGCGGCGCCGCGCTCGCCGCACGCTTTGGCGCGTTTAGCTGCGACCACCTGGAGCACCTGTCGAGCGAGGGCGTCGCCGCCATGCGCAAGGCCGGCACGGTGGCGATGCTGCTGCCCGGCGCCTACTACTTCCTGCGCGAAACGAAGCTACCGCCGGTGGCCGCGCTGCGCGCGGCCGGCGTGCCGATGGCCATCGCCAGCGACCACAACCCGGGTTCGTCGCCGGGCCTGAGCCTGCTGCTGATGCTGAACATGGCGTGCACGCTGTTCCGCCTGACGCCCGAGGAAGCCTGGCGCGGCGTCACCGTCGACGCCGCCCGCGCGCTCGGCCTGGCCGACCGCGGCATGCTGGCGGCCGGCCTGCGCGCCGACTTCGTGGTCTGGGACGCCGCGCACCCGCGCGATCTCGCCTACCGCTACGGCCACAACCCCTGCCTACGCATCATCCGTGGCGGCGTGGAGACAATCCGGCCATGAGCGAACCCGTCCACACCCTGCACCGCGGCACGCGGCCCCTGCTCGTCAGCCTGCCGCACGTCGGCACGCAGATCCCCGCCGACCAGCGACACCGCTACACCGAGCGTGCGCTGCAGGCCGAGGACACCGACTGGTTCCTCGACCGGCTGTATGCCTATGCCGCCGATCTGGGCGCCAGCCTGATCGTGCCGCGTCACAGCCGCTATCTCGTCGACCTCAACCGGCCGCGCGAGAACACGCCGATGTACGCCGGCCGCAACAACACCGAGCTGTGCCCGACGCGGCACTTCACCGGCGAGCCGTTGTACCGCGAAGGCCAGGCACCCGACGAGGCCGAGATCCGCCGTCGTGTCGCGCTGTACTGGCAGCCGTATCACGACGCGCTGCGCGAAGAGCTGGCGCGGCTGCACGCCGGCCACGGCCACGCCGTGCTCTTCGACAGCCATAGCATCAAGAGCGAACTGCCCTGGCTGTTCGACGGCAGATTGCCGCACATGAACCTGGGCACCGTCGACGGCACGAGTTGCGCGCCCGCGCTGCGGGACGCGCTGGCGGCCGAGTTCGCCGCGCAGCAGGCCTACAGCCATGTCGTCGACGGCCGCTTCAAGGGCGGCTACATCACGCGCCAGTACGGCCAGCCGCAGCAGGGCGTGCACGCCGTGCAGCTGGAGATGTGCTGGCGCGCCTACATGGACGAGTCACCACCGTACCGCTGGCACGAAACGCGCGCCGCGGAAGTGACGCCGCTGCTGCGCCGGCTGGTGCAGGCGATGCTGGCCTGGCAACCGTGACCGGTGGCGCGCTGCTGTGGGCGCCGCGCGCCTGGATCGGCGGGCGCTGGGCCGACGCCGTGCTGCTGCACGCCGGTGCCGACGGCCACTGGGCCGACATCGACGCCGGCAGCGCGCCGCCGCCGCAGGCCACCGTGCTGCCAGGACCGGTGCTGCCCGGCCTCGTCGACGCCCACAGCCACGCCTTCCAGCGCGCCTTCGCCGGCCTGGCCGAACGCTGCAGCAGCGAACACGACGACTTCTGGTCGTGGCGCGACCGCATGTACTCTGTTGCCGCGCGCATCACGCCGGCGCAGTTGCGCGTGGTCGCCGCGCAGCTGTATGCCGAGCTGCTGTGCGGCGGCTACACGCAGGTCTGCGAGTTCCACTACCTGCACCACGACCCCGGCGGTGTGCCCTACGCCGACGCGCTGGCGACGAGCCGCGCGCTGGCCGACGCTGCCGCCGGCGCGGGCATCGGCCTCACGTTGCTGCCGGTGCTGTACGAACGCGCCGGTTTCGCGCAGGCGCAGCTGCGACCCGACCAGCGCCGCTTCGCCACCGACGTTTCCACGGTGCTGGCGCTGCGCGACGGCGTGCGCGCCTGGCGGCAGCCGCGGGTCGACGCCGGCGTGGCGATCCACTCGCTGCGCGCCGCGGCACCGGCGTCGATGCGCACGCTGGTGCAGCGGCTGGAAGGCGACGCCGGCCCGATCCACATCCACGTCGCCGAGCAGACCGCCGAGGTCGAAGACTGCCTGGCCGCCACGGGCGCGCGCCCGATCGAGTGGCTGGCGCGCGAGCTGCCGCTGGACGCACGCTGGCAGCTCGTGCATGCCACGCACGCGCTGCCGGCGGAGATCGACGCCGTGGCCGCCAGCGGCGCCGGCGTCGTGCTGTGCCCCAGCACCGAGGCCAACCTGGGCGACGGCGTGGCCGACCTGCCGCGCTGGCTGGCCGGCGGCGTGCCGCTGACGCTGGGCTCGGACAGCAACGTCTGCCGCTCGTGGGCCGAAGAACTGCGCTGGCTGGACTACGGCCAGCGCCTGCTGCACCGGCAGCGCAATGTGGCCGCGCTGCCGTCCTTGCACGACGGCGCCACCGCAGCGCGGCTGTTCGATCGTGCGCTGGCCGGCGGTGCCGCCGCTGCCGGACTGCCGGCCTGGGGCCTGGTGCGCGGCGCGCGCGCCGATCTGCTGGTGCTGGACCGGCACGCCCCCGGGCTGCTCGGCGTGCCGGCGTCGCACGCCCTCGACGCCCTCGTTTTCGCCACCGGCGCGCCGGCGTTGCGCGAGGTCTGGGTGGCCGGCCGGCGGGTGGTGGCCGACGGCGCTCACGCCGTCCAGGCCGCGCTGGCCCGGGACTTCAGCGCCGCGATGGCGGAACTCTGGCCCGCACAGGCGTCATAGCGCCGGCTGGTGTCCCGGCGCAACGGGTTTGTCCTCCAGCGGCGCCGGCGCGATGCCCGCGGGCGCTGGTGCTGCCCCCGGCATCTCCATGACCCGCGCCGCACTCGCCAGCGTCGGCAGCAGGCGGTTCGCATACCAGCTGCTGGGTGAATCCGGCTCCAGCGCGGCGGCCACCACGTTTGCCAGCGGCTGGTCCAGCGGCACCCACCAACTGCCCGCCGGCACCGGCAGCTCCACCGCGTCGGTGGCCACCAGCACCAGGCGCACGCCGTGGCCGTCGTCGATGGCGCCACGCACGTCGGGCCGTGCCACTTCGAGGCGCGAGATCTCACGCCAGGTCTCGGCCTGCAGCTCGGTGGCCTCGGCCAGGCGCTGCACCGTCACGCCCAGCGCCTGCAGGCGCTGCACGGCCTCGTCGGCCGCGGCGGCGAGCCAGTAGCCGCAGGGCCGCGGGCGCTGGATCAGCGGCCGCAACTCCAGCGACGAATTCCAGTGCACCGCCACCCACTTGTCGGCACCGGTGGCCGGATCGAGCATCAGCACGTCGCGCCGCGTCGGTGTCTGCGCGGCCAGCACCACCAGCTCGCCGCGGCAGGCGCTGCCGGCCACCTGGGCGTCCAGTTGCTGCCGCAGGGCCTGCAGGTCACCGGCGTGCCCGGCGGCGCTGTGCAGGATGCTGCGCACCGCGACGACGTGGCTGTGCACCCGGCGCTCCAGGTGCAGGCGGCCGATGCCGATGCCGCGCGACTCGAGCAGGATGCTGACGGTGTTCTTCAGCCCTTGCACGTTGCGTGCCGTGTCCGGCTGCACGCCGCCCATCGACAGCCGCAGGTCCCCCGGCGTCGTCGGGTTGGTGTAGTACCACTCCGAGGTCAGCCCTTCGTGCGCCAGCGCCTGCAGCAGCGGCTGGCGAAACCAGGCCTCGCTGGCGCGCGTCAGCTCGGCCGGCAGGTTGGCCGCGGTCGCGTACTGCAGCAGCAGGTCGTGGCGCTGGATGGCGTTGAACTTCTCCAGGGTGCGGCCGATCACGGTGTGCTCGTGCGCGTCCACCACCACCAGCGGACGCAAGGCACGCACCAGCAAGGCCAGCGCCTGAGCCTCGGGCGTGCGCAACAGCAGGTGGTCGCGGTTGATGTCCAGCCCGTGCAGGCCGCGGCGCACGGCGAGCGTCGCACCGTCGGGGTTGGCGCGCGGCAGCACGATGACGTCGATGCGGTCCAGCAGCGGCGCCAGCTCGCCGCCGGACAGCAGCTGCGCCACGGCGAGCAGGGCTTCGCTGCCCGCCGGTTCGTCGCCATGCTGCTGGCCCACCAGCAGCACCGCCGGGCGTCCCGGGCCGCGCGTGTAGTGCAGCGCCTCGATGGCCTCGCCGCCCGCCGAGCGGCCGGCGGCCAGCAGCCGTGGTCCCTGCGGCCGCGCCGCCAGCTCGCGCAGCGCCGCGCGCAACTCGTCGTTGCTGGTGTAGCGGTCGCGCCCGGGCTGCAGGCCCGGCGTGTCGTAGCGCACGGCGGGCGCGGCGAAACGCGCCGCCACCGCGTCGGCGTACGGCAGCTCGGCGGCGGCACAGGTCAGCGCCGCGCACAGCGCCACGGCGGCACACGCCAGCCGCTTGCACAGTTGCTGTTCGATCGCGGTCACTTCGTTGTCCCCATGACCCACATGTTGCCAGCACTGCACAATCGGACGCGGCCATCCTGGCCCGGAGACCTCGATGACGGTGCTGAAGTGGCTGCTCGCCGGCAGCATGGCGCTTGTCCTGCTGGTCGTGCTGGTCGTGCTGGCCGGTCAGATGGGGCTGATGCGCGGCCGCCCGCCGGGCAACATGGGTGTGCACGACGGCAAGCTCAAGCCGCCTTCGAACACCGACAACAGCGTCGGCAGCCAGGCCGCGCTGTGGCCGGGCCATCCACGCCGGCAAGCCGCGCACATCGAGCCGCTGGCACTGGTCGGCGACGGCCCGGCAACGATGCTCAGGCTGCGCGACGTCGTCGCCGCCATGCCGGGCGCGCGCATCGTGACCCTCCGCGACGACTACCTCTACGCCCAGTTCACGTCGCGGGTCATGAAGTACACCGACGACATCGAGTTCTGGTTCGACCGCGCCGCCGGCGTGGTGCAGGTGCGTTCGGCGTCGCGCCTGGGCAAGCGCGATTTCGGCGTCAACCGCGCACGCGTCGAGGCGATCCGCGCACAGTTGCACGGCCGCTGAGCGAGGCGGGCCTTCGGCGGCACTCGTCGCTTGCGCAGGCCTGCGGCACGGCACGACCAGCGTCCATGACCGGCGACGCCAAGGGCCTGTAGCGCGCCTCCGACGGCCGGGGTCGGCGGCGATCGGCACCCTACAATTGCCGGTTGGCCCGCGCCTTGCGGCCGCCGCTGTCCTCGAGGGAGTGCTCCGTGTCTTTGCCGCCTACCGCCACCGTCACCGCCGATGCCGCCGCCGCGCCCGCGCCGGACCCGCAGGCGCTCGAATCCGAACTCGCCGGCCTCTTCGTCACGGCGCTGAACCTGGAAATGGCGCCGGCCGACATCGACCCCACGGCGCCGCTGTTCGGCGACGGCCTGGGGCTCGATTCGATCGACATCCTGGAAGTGGCGCTGGAGGTCTCGCACCGCTACGGCTTCCAGCTGCGCTCGGACGACGAGAACAACCAGAAGATCTTCCAGAACCTGCGCAGTCTGGCGGCTCACATCGCCCAGCACCGCACCCAGTAGGCCCGATGCCCGCCTGGCGACTCGCGTTGGCCGCAGCGGCCCTGGCGGCCTACGCGGGCCTGTCGCACTGGCTGATGGTCAACGCTGCCGACCGGCCCTGGGCGGTGGCCGTGCTGTTCGGCCCGCTCGTGCTGGCGGTGGCCGCCGCCGGCTGGCGCCAGCGCCAGCCGCTGACGCTGGCCGCCTGCGCGCTGGGCGTGGCGGTGCTGGCCGGGGTGGTCTGGCGCGGCGGCGTGGAAGACGTCAACCGCATGTACGTGCTGCAGCACGCCGGCATCCACCTGGCGCTGGCGTGGAGCTTCGGGCTCACGCTGCGGCCGGGCGGCAAGGCGCTGATCGAGATGCTGGCCGAACGCCTGCACCACCGTTTTTCGGCCGCGATGCGCGCCTACACCAGGCGCCTGACCCTGTGGTGGGTGCTGTACTTCCTGGGCATGGTCGTGGTGTCGCTGGCAGTCTACATGCTGGCGCCCTGGCCCTGGTGGTCGCTGTTCTGCAATGTATTCACGCCGCTGGCAGCGCTGGCGTTCTTCGTCGGCGAGTACGTGCTGCGCTACTGGCGCCACCCCGATTTCGAACGCGTCAGCTTGCGCAGGGTCGTTGCAGCCTATCGCGGTGCCGCCGACGAGGGCTCGCCACCGTGACCTCGTGCAGCCTGCCCCTGCTGGCTGCCACCGACCTGGCCACGCCGGTGGCCTGGCGCAGTGGCGTGGCCATCAGCGCCGGGCAGTTCATCGCCGAGGCGCAGGCGCTGGCCGAGCGCCTGCCGGCCAGCGGCCGGCCGCTCAACCTGTGCCGGGACCGCTATCACTTCGCGCTCGGTCTGGCGGCGGCGCTGCTGCGCGGCCAGACCAGCCTGATGCCGCCCAACGCGCTGCCCGAGACCCTGCGCCAGGTGCCGCCCGGCGGCGCTGCACCCTACGTGATGAGCGACGACCCGGCCCTGGACGCCGGCACGCTGGCCGTGCTGCGGATCGAACGGCCGCTGGGCCTGGCGCCGGCGCACGAAGTACCGCTGCTGCCGCCGGCGCTGGACGCGGTGTGCCTGCTGACCTCGGGCTCCACCGGCGCGCCGCAGCCGCACGCCAAGCGCTGGGGCCCGCTGGTGGCCAACATCGGCGCCGAGGCCGAACGCCTGGCCGCGCTGATGGGGCGGCCGTCGATCGCCGGCCTGAACGTCGTGGCCACGGTGCCGGCGCAGCACAGCTACGGTTTCGAGTCGACGGTCATGCTGGCGCTGCTCGGCGGCGGCGCCTTCGACGCCGGGCGGCCCTTCTACCCGGCCGACATCGCCGACGCCCTGGCGCGGCTGCCGCGGCCGCGGGCGCTGGTGACGACACCCTTCCACCTGAAGACGCTGCTGCTGGCCGGTGTGGCGCTGCCGCTCGTCGACCTGGTGCTGTCGGCCACCGCGCCGCTATCGCCGCAGCTCGCCGCCCAGGCCGAAGCGGCTTTCGGTGGCCCGCTGGTCGAAATCTACGGCTGCACCGAAGCCGGCCAGGTGGCCAGCCGCCGCACCACCGCCGGCGAGACCTGGACCACCCTGGGCGAGCTGCGCATCAGCCACCAGGCCGGCAGCGCAGCGGACACGGAACGCTGGGTCGTCGCCGGCGGCCATGTCGTCGCGCAGACGCCGCTGGCCGACGTGCTGGAACTGCACGACGCGCGCCACTTCCGCCTGATCGGGCGCGCCAACGACCTCATCCACGTGGCAGGCAAGCGCAGCTCGCTGTCGCACCTGGACTTCCACCTCAACCGCATCGAAGGCGTCGAAGA
Organism: Rubrivivax sp.; assembly: GCA_030680415.1. Classification (GTDB taxonomy): domain Bacteria; phylum Pseudomonadota; class Gammaproteobacteria; order Burkholderiales; family Burkholderiaceae_C; genus Rubrivivax. The sequence goes on along the minus strand of JAUXVE010000146.1, from coordinate 27,442 downwards.
CGGCGCCTTCTGGCTGCCCGACGAGGTGGCCGAAGGCGTCGTGCGGCCGGTGGCCTTCGTGGTGGCGCCGCGGCTGGCTGCGCGCCAGGTCATCGCAGCGCTGCGCGCGCAACTCGATCCGGCCTTCGTGCCGCGCCGTGTCGTTCACGTGCAGGCGCTGCCGCGCGAGGCCACGGGCAAGCTCACCGCCGCGGCGCTGCGGCGTTTTGCGCTGCAGGTGCTGGCGCAGGCCGAGCCGGTGGCCGACCGCTCGGCCGCGGGCGTGGCCAGGCCCGTGGCCGGGTCCGCTGCAGCCGGGGCTGCCAGCTTCGAGATCGCGGCCGACCACCCGGTCTTTGCCGGCCACTTCCCCGCGCGGCCGGTGTTGCCGGGCGTGGTGCTGCTGTCGCTGGTCATGCAGGCCCTCGAGCAGCGGCCGGCGCTGCGCGAGCGCCTGGGTTACCGGCCGCGCATCGACAACGCCAAGTTCCTGGCCCCTGTGGGCCCGGGTGCGCGGCTGCTCGTGGACTTGCGCGAGCACGGTGCGGGGGTGGCCTTCGAGGTGCGCGTGGGCGATGCGACCGTGGCCCGCGGGCAGCTTTCGGCCGCTGGTGCGACATGACGGCCACCGCTCCGCCCGAGCCGCCGCCCGGTGGCACGCCCGCACCCGTCGCCGCCGCAGCCTGGGCGACGCGGCGCGAGCAGGGCAGCCTGCTGGCGCTGCGCCTGATGGCCTGGATCGCCGTCACGCTGGGCCGCCCGGTGGCACGGCTGCTGCTGCACCCGATCGCGCTGTATTACCTGCTGTTCGCGGCCGCGCCGCGGCGCCACTCGGCGCGCTACCTGGCGCGCGCGCTGGGCCGGCCGGCCAGCTGGCGCGACCTCTACCGCCACATCCACACCTTCGCCTCCACCGTGCTCGACCGCGTGTACTTCGTGCGCGGCCAGATGCAGGACTTCGAGCTGCAGATCCGCGGCGACGCCGGCTGCGACGAGACCCTCGCCCTGGGGCGCGGCGGCTTCCTGCTGGGCGCGCACCTGGGCAGCTTCGAGTCGCTGCATGCGGCCGGCAAGAGCTTCCCCGGCATGCACGTGGTCATGGTCATGTACCCTGACAACGCACGCAAGATCCACGACGTTCTGCAGGCCGTGGCCCCCGATTTCAAACTCGCCGTCATCGGCATCGGCAGGCCCGGCGCCACGCTGGCCATCCGCGACGCCTTGGACGACGGCAAGCTGGTCGGCCTGCTGGGCGACCGCGTTCTCGGCGCCGAGTCGGCGCGCTCGGGCAGCATCGAGATCCCTTTCCTGGGCCGGCCCGCGCCCTTCTCGGACGGCCCGCTGCGCCTGGCCATGCTGCTGCGCCGGCGCGTCATCTTCATGGTCGGCCTGTACCAGGGCGGCAGGCGCTACGACGTGCGCTTTGAAACCATGGCCGACTTCACCGCGCCGCCCACCGACCCCGCCGCGCGAGAGCGCCTCATCCAGGCTACGCTGCGCGACTACGTGGCGCGCCTGGAACGCCTGTGCCGCGAGGCCCCCTACAACTGGTTCAACTTCTATGACTTCTGGCGTGAAGACCTGCCGCACTGAGCCGCCTGCAAGGTGCCGCTGCACGGCAGGCGTGAGGCTGGCACTGCGTCTGTGGCTGGCCGGGCTGGCAGCGGTGTCGCTGCCGGCGCTGGCTTTCGACCTCGACGCGCTGGCCGCCCTGCTGGCCCAGCGCAAGAGCGCCGAAACGCGCTTCACCGAAGAACGCATCGTCTCCGGCTTCGACAGCCCCCTGCGCGCCAGCGGCACGCTCAGCTTCAGCGCGCCCGACCGCTTCGCGCGCCACACGCTGGAGCCGCGCGCGGAGTCGATGGTGGTCGAAGGCAACACGGTGTCGATCCGCCGCAGCGGCCGCACGCGGCAGATGGCCCTGGACGCCGTGCCCGAGCTCACCGCGCTCATCGAAGCCGTGCGCGGCACGCTCACCGGCAACGCGACGACACTGCGCAAGCACTTCAAGGTGCGCGTCGAAGGCGGCGCCGCGCAGTGGGTGATGACGCTGGTGCCGCGCGACGCGCGCCTGGCCGCGCAGGTGCGCGAACTGCAGATCGTCGGCCAGCGCGGCGAGTTGCGCACGCTGGAGCTGTGGCTGGCGGGCGGTGACCGCTCGCTGATGACGCTCGAAGCCTTGCCCGCCACGGCGTCGGCGCCCCGATGACGCCGGTGGCCCTGCCCCTGCGCCGCCGACTCGCGGTGCTGTTGTGCTGGCTGGCGCTGGTGGCGGCCGCCGGCTGGCAGATCTCGCGCACGACCTTCACCGCCGACCTCTCGGCCTTCCTGCCCGCCAACCCCGACGCCCAGCAGCGTGTGCTGATCGAACAGCTCGGCAGCGGCGTGCCGGCGCGCACGCTGCTCATCGGCATCGACGGTGGCGAGACCAAGGCCCGCGCCGACGCGTCGCGTGCGCTGGCGGCGAAGATGCGCGCCGGCGGCCTGTTCGAGCAGGTGAACAACGGCGAACGCAGCGACTGGCAGGACATCGGTGAATGGCTGGTCGAACACCGCTACCAGTTGAGCCCGGCCATCGACGCCCAGCGTTTCACCGCCGCCGGGCTGCGCGACGGCATCGAGGAGACGCTGAGCCTGCTCGGCACGCCGGCCGGCAACGCCCTCAAGCCGCTGCTCGAACGCGACCCCACGGGCGAGACCCAGCGCATCGCCGAAAGCCTGATCCCGAGCAGCGCGCCGCGCAGCGACGAAGGGGTGTGGGCGTCACGCCAGGGTGAACGGGCGCTGCTCGTGGCCATCACACGCGCCGCGGGTTCCGACCTCGACGCGCTGGCGGCGGCCATCACGCAGGTGCGCGAGGCCTTCGCGCAGGTCGCGCCGCAAGGGCTGGAATTGAAGGTCAGTGGCGCGCCAGTGTTTGCGGTCGACAGCCGCGCGCAGATCGAAAGCGAGGTGCGCTGGCTGGCCACCGCCGGCACGCTGCTGTTGAGCACGCTGCTGCTGGCCGCCTTCGCCTCGCTGCCTGCACTGGGCGCGGCGCTGTTGCCGGTGCTCACCGGCGTGCTGGCCGGCATCACGGCTGTGAGCCTGGGCTTCGGCGGCGTGCACGGCATCACGCTGGGCTTCGGCGCCACGCTCATCGGCGAGGCGGTGGACTACGCGATCTACTTCCTGATCCAGTCGCGCCAGGGCGGCTGGCGGCAATGGCTCAGGAGTGGCTGGCCGACGGTGCGGCTGGGGCTGCTGACGTCGATGTGCGGCTTCGGCGCGCTGGTCTTCTCGGGCTTTCCCGGGCTGGCGCAGCTGGGCGTGTTCACGGTGGCCGGGTTGCTGGGCGCGGCGCTGGCCACGCGCTTCGTGATGCCGGTGCTGATGCCCGAAGGCGCCCGCGGCCAGGGCCTGCGGCGCCAGCTCGGCCGCCTGGGCCAGGCCGCGGTGACCTGGCTGCCACGGCTGCGCTGGCCGCTGGTGGTGCTGGGCGTGGCGGCAGCCGGCCTGCTGGCCGCGCGCGGCGACCTCTGGCGTGCCGAGCTCAGCTCGCTGAGCCCGATCTCCAGCGAAGCGCTGGCGCTGGACGCCAGCCTGCGTGCCGACCTCAGCGCCGGCGACGCGCGCTCGCTGGTCGTCGTGCAGGCCGCCGACATAGAAAGCACCTTGCGCTTGGCCGAAGCGGCCGGCGCGCGGCTGGAGCCGCTGCTGGACAGCGGCGTCATCGGCGGCTGGGACAGCGTCACGCGCTGGCTGCCCAGCGGGGCCATGCAGCGCGAGCGGCTGTCGCACCTGCCCGACGCCGCAGCCCTGCGCGCCGCGCTGGCCGAGGCCACGCGCGACGGGCCGCTGAAGGCCGGACGCCTGGAACCTTTCATCGCAGACGTCCAACGGGCGCGGCAACAGGCGCCGATCACCCACGCCTCACTGCGCGGCACCTCGCAGGCCTCGATCGTCGACGCCTTGATGCTGCGGCGCGCCGACGGCACCTGGGTGGCGCTGCTGCCGCTGCAGCCGACGGCCGGCGGCGGCATCGACAGTGCCGCCGTGGCGCAGGCACTGCAAGGCCTGCCCGGCACGCAGCTGCTGGAAATCGGCCCGGCGCTGACCCACCTGTACGAGCGCTACCTGCGCGAGGCCCAGGTGCAGGCCCTGCTGGGCGCCGCCGGCGTGGTGCTGCTGATGGCGCTGGCGCTGCGCTCGTGGCGGCGGCTGCTGGCGGTGTGCCAGCCGCTGGTGCTGGCGGTCCTGCTGACCATGGGCACGCTGGCGCTGCTGGAGGTGCACCTGGGCATCCTGCACCTGGTGGGGCTGCTGCTGGTGGTGGCGGTGGGGTCCAACTACGCGCTGTTCTTCAACATGCTGCAGCGCGACGGCCGCGCCGACAGCGACACGCTGGCCTCTCTGCTGCTCGCCAACCTCACCACCGTGCTGTCCTTCGGCCTCATCGCGATGTCGCAGATCCCGGCGCTGGCGGCCATCGGCCGCGTCGTCGCGCCGGGAGCCCTGCTCGCCCTGGTGCTGTCGGCAGCCTTTGCACCACGGCAGGCGAAGGTGCTGTGAGAGAATTTTTGCGCCGGGTGACGGTCGCTCTGGCCAGCCCCCCGATCGCCATGATCTCCGCCCCCACCCCCGCACCCCCGCCGCCGCGCTGGCCCTGGCCGCCGGCCCTGAGCGCCAGCGTCGGCCTGCACGCCGCGGCCGCCGCCACCGTCCTGATCCCTGGCGCCCTGCCCTGGGCCCTGGGTGCCATGGTGCTGAATCACGCTGCCCTCACCGCCGCCGGCCTGTGGCCGCGCAGTGCGCTGCTGGGGCCCAACATGACGCGGCTGCCGGCTGTGGCAGCGGCGCGTGGCGACATCGCCATCACGCTGGACGACGGACCCGACCCCGAGGTCACTCCCGCCGTGCTGGACCTGCTGGCCGAACACGGCGTGCGCGCCACTTTCTTCTGCATTGCCGAGCGCGCGCGCGGACAGGCGGCGCTGCTGCGGCGCATCGTGGCCGCCGGCCACAGCGTGCAGAACCACAGCCTGCGCCACCGCCACAATTTCTCGCTGCTGGGGCCACGAGGCTTCGAGCGCGAGATCGGCGCCGCTCAGAAGCTGCTGGCCGACCTCACCGGCGTGCGCCCGTTCTGCTTCCGCGCCCCGGCCGGCCTGCGCAACCCGCTGCTCGACCCGGTGCTGCACCGCCTGGGACTGCACCTGGTGAGCTGGACGCGGCGCGGCTACGACACCCGCGTGACCGATGCCGGCCGCGTGCTGGCACGCCTGCAGCGCGGCCTGGCCGGCGGTGACATCCTGCTGCTGCACGACGGCCACGCCCGCCGCTCCGCCAGCGGCCGGCCGCTGGTGCTGGAGGTGCTGCCGCTGCTGCTCGGCCGCTGCCGCGCCGCCGGCCTGCGCCCGGTGACACTGGACCAGGCCTTGCCGCACCGGCACGCCGGCGCATGAAGCGCGAGGACTTGCCCGCGGCTGCAGCCCAGGCGGCGCCAAGTGCCGATGACGCCTGGGTGGCGCTGCTCGACGCCGCCTGCGCCCCCTATCGCAGCGCCGGGCGCTGGGCCTGGCACTGGGCACGCGGCAAGCTCGGGCGCGACCCGGTGTTCCGCGGTCTGCTCGAACGCGGCGACCTGCCGGCACGGGCCCGCGTGCTCGACATCGGCTGCGGCCAGGGCCTGCTGGCCAGCCTGCTGCAGGCCACGGCCGACGCCGCGCGGCGTGGCGCCTGGCCCGCGGCCTGGCCCGCGGCGCCATCGGCCACGGCCTATACCGGCATCGAGCTGATGGCCAAGGACGCGGCGCGCGCCCGGGCTGCGCTGCACGGCCTGCCGCTGCAGCCGCGCTTCATCAACGCCGACATGTGTCGGGCCGCGCTGCCCGAGTGCGACGTGGTGGTCATCCTCGACGTCCTGCATTACGTCGACCACGCCGCTCAGGAGGCGCTGCTGCAGGGCGTGCGCGACGCGCTGCGGCCCTCGCAGGGTCGCCTGCTGCTGCGTGTGGGCGACGCCGACAGCCGGCGCGGATTTGCCGTCAGCCAATGGGTCGACCACGTGGTGACGATGGCGCGTGGCCACCGCGTGCCGCCCACCTACTGCCGGCCGCTGGCGGCCTGGGTCGCACTGCTCGAAAGTCAGGGCTACGCCGTGCGCACGGTGCCGATGAGCCAGGGCACGCCGTTCGCCAACGTGCTGCTGGTGGCCGACCTGGGCGCGGGCTCGTCATGAAGCCTCTGGCCATTGCCGACCACACGCTGGTCACCGCACTCGGCCACGGCCGCGACGCCACGCTGGCGGCGCTGCGCACCTCGCGCAGCGGCCTGGCCCGGCGCGACTTCGAGACCGCCGCCATCGGCACCTGGATCGGCGAGGTCGCCGGCGTCGACGACACGGCGCTGGCGCCGGCACTGGCGGCCTACGACTGCCGCAACAACCGGCTGGCCGAACTCGGCCTGCGCGCCGACGGCTTCGCCGCCAGCGTGCGCCGCGCCGCGGCACGGTACGGCGCGGCGCGGGTCGGCGTGTTCCTGGGCACCAGCACCTCGGGCATCCTGCAGACCGAGCTCGCCTACCGCCGGCGCGACCCCGCCAGCGGCGCCTTGCCGGCCGACCTGCACTACGCCGAAACGCAAAACACCTACTCGGTGGCGCGCTGCGTGCGCGCCGCGCTCGGGCTGCAGGGGCCGGCCTATGTCGTGTCCACCGCCTGCTCGTCCAGCGCCAAGGTCTATGCCTCCGCGGCGCGTCTGATCGAACTCGGCGTCGTCGACGCGGCCGTGGTCGGCGGCGTCGACAGCCTGTGCATGACGACGCTGTACGGCTTCAAGTCGCTGGAGCTGGTGTCGAGCGACATCTGCCGCCCCTGGGACGCGCAGCGCGCCGGGCTGTCGATCGGCGAGGCCGCCGCCTTTGCGCTGATCGAGCGTGATCCGCCGCAGGCCTGTGCCTGGCTGCTGGGCGTGGGCGAAAGCAGCGACGCCCACCACATGAGCAGCCCGCACCCGCAAGGCGCGGGCGCTGCAGCGGCGATGCGCGGCGCACTGGCCATGGCCGGCCTGCAGCCGGGTGACGTGGACTACCTCAACCTGCACGGCACCGGCACGCCGGGCAACGACGCCGCCGAGGATCTGGCGGTGTGCGCCGTCTTCGGCACCACGCTGCCGTGCAGCAGCACCAAGGGCCACACCGGACACACGCTGGGCGCGGCCGGCGGCGTCGAGGCGTCGATCGCCATGCTCGCGCTGCAGCATGGCCTGATGCCGGCAGGGCTGAACCTGCGGCAGCCCGACCCCGCGCTGCGCGCGAACTACCTGCGCCAGCCTCGAGAACAAGCGCTGCGCGTGGTGGCCAGCAACTCCTTCGGCTTCGGCGGCAGCAACGCCTGCCTGGTCTTCGGGGCGGCGCCATGATCGACATCGCCGTGCTCGGCATCGGTGTGCTCGGCCCCGGCCTGGCCAACTGGGCCGGCGGCCAGGCCCTGCTGCGCGAAACCTCGACCTGGCAGCGCCAGCCGACGCTGGTGCCGCCGCCGGACCGCCTGCCGGCCACCGAACGCCGCCGTGCCGGCACGGTGGTCAAGGCCTCGATCGTCGTCGCCGACCAGGCCGTCGCCGCGGCCGGTGCCGATGCTTCGCGGCTGGCCACCGTGTTCACGTCGAGCACCGGCGACCCCGCCAACTGCCACCTCCTGTGCGAAGCGCTGGCCGCGCCCGCACGCCTGGTCTCGCCGACACGCTTCACGAATTCGGTCCACAACGCCGCCGCCGGCTACTGGCACATCGCCACCCGGTCGCAACTGCCTTCCACCAGCCTGGCCGCCTTCGATGCCAGCTTCGCCGCCGGGTTGCTGGAGGCCGCGGCGCAATGCCTGTCGGCGCGCTCACCGGTGCTGCTGGTGGCCTGCGACGTGCCCTACCCCGAGCCGCTGCACTCGGTACGGCCGCTGGCCGACGTCTTCGCGCTGGCGCTGGTGCTGGCGCCGCCAGGCGGTGCCGGCCGCCGGCTGCGGCTCGAAGTGCTGGCCGACGCGGCCGCCACGCCCTGCTCCGACGCCGGGCTGGAGGATCTGCGGCGCACGATTCCCGCGGCCCGTGCCTTGCCGCTGTTGCAGGCGCTGGCGCGCGGCGATGCCGCCGCGCTGGTACTCGAAGGCCTGCCCGGCCTGGCGCTGCGTCTGCAGCTGGACGCCGCGGTATGAAACCCGCCACGCTGCCGGCGACACTCGACCACGCCGGCATCGCCGCGCGCATCCCGCACAGCGGCAGCATGTGCCTGCTCGACACGCTGCAGTCGTGGTCGGCCGACACCATCCGCTGCACCGCGCTCGGCCACCGCGACGCCGCCCACCCGCTGCGCTCGGCAGGCACGCTGCCGGCCCCGGTGGCCATCGAATACGCCGCCCAGGCGATGGCTTTGCACGGTACGCTGTGCGCCGAGCCCGGCGCCGCGCCGCGGCCGGGCTTCCTGGCCAGCGTGCGCGGCGTGCGGCTGCTGGTGCCGCGGCTCGACGCGGTCGAGGGTGCGCTCGTCGTCACCGCGCAGCGCCTGGCCGGCGACTCGGGCCAGGCGCTGTACAGCTTCACCCTGCACGACGAGCGCGCGACGCTGCTCGTCGATGGCCGCGCCACCGTGATCCTCAACGCCCTGCCCTGAGACCACGACCTTGACCGCCACCCTGCACGGCAAACGAGCCCTCGTCACCGGCGCCAGCGGCGCCCTCGGCGCGGCGATCGCGACGCGGCTGGCCGCCGACGGCGCCAGCGTGCTGCTGCACGCCAACTCGCGGCCGGACGCGGTGCAGGCGCTGGCCGCGACCATCCGCGCCGCCGGCGGCCAGGCCGAGTGCCTGGTCTTCGACCTCACCGACGACACCGCCGCCGCTGCGGCCTGCGCGCAGATGCTGGCCGGCGGGCCGGTGCAGATCATCGTCAACAACGCCGGCATCCACGACGACGCCGTGTTCCCGGGCATGAAGGCAGCGCAGTGGTACGGCGTCATCGACGTCTCGCTGCACGGCTTCTTCCGCGTCACGCAGCCGCTGATCCTGCCCATGCTGCGCACACGCTGGGGCCGCGTCATCAACATCTCATCGGTGGCGGCGCTGGCCGGCAACCGCGGCCAGGTCAACTACGCGGCGGCCAAGGGAGCGCTGAACAGCGCCACCAAGGCACTGGCGCTCGAAGTCGCCAGCCGCGGCGTGACGGTGAACGCGATCGCGCCGGGGATCATCGAGTCGCCGATGGCGGCGTCGAGTTTCGACGCCGAAGCCATCAAGCGCATGGTGCCCTGCCAACGTGCCGGCCGGCCGGAAGAGGTGGCGGCGCTGGCCGGCTTCCTGGCCAGCCCCGAGGCGGGTTACATCACCGGGCAGGTGATTTCGGTCAACGGCGGGCTGTACTGAGCAGACGCAGGTCGCACCCCCCCACGTATGAAGGGGTGCGCGACACGGCTATGGACGGCGGGACGGCGCCGGAGTAGTCTTCGCGCCCGCGACCCGTAGCATTGCCGAGCCTGCCTGCGCTACTGCCCCTGCGAGCTCGGCTTCAATATCTTCAGGAGGAGCCATGGCCTACTTGCGTGTCATGCCGGTAGCCGTCAGCGAGGGCGCTGGAACGGTGAGCTTCGTGGTCCGGCTCGACGCGCCTTCGTCGATCGAAGTGCGCGTGAACTACCAGACCGACGTTGGCAGCGCCACCTACAGCAGCAACCAGGACTTCATCTACCAGACCGGCACGCTGGTATTCGCGCCGGGCGAAACGTCGAAGACGGTGGAGGTGGCATTGGCCGACGGGCTGGTCGCCGAAGCGACCGAGGTGTTCTGGTTGGACCTCAACACCCCCGTCAACGCCGTGGTGGCGCAACGCTGGACGCCGGCGCTGATCTTCGACAACGATGGCCAGGCCGGCACGCCGGCGCTGTCGGTCAGCGATATCGTGGTCGACGAGACCGGCAAGACCGCGAACTTTTTCGTCTCCTTGAGCCGCCCATCGACACTGCCGGTGAGCGTCGGCTTCGCCACTGCCGACGACACCGCGGTGGCCGGGCAGGACTTCGCTGCCACTTCCGGGTTGCTCAGCTTCGCGCCGGGCGAGATGGTCAAGACGGTGACCGTCAACCTGATCGACGACACGCTGGCCGAGAGCGACGAGTTCTTCCAGCTCGTGCTCAGTAACCCAGGCAACGCCACGCTGGCCGACGCCGTTGGTGCGGCGTTGATCGGCCGCAGCGACACGGCGCCGGTGAGCCGGCCGCAGATCCTGAGCACGCCGATCACCGTCAGCGAGGCAGACACCTTCGCCTCCTTCGTCGTCCAGCTCAGCGCACCCTCGCTCAACGAGGTGCGGGTCAACTACCAGACCGGCGTCGGCACCGCCACCTACAGCAGCAACCAGGACTTCATCTACCAGACCGGCACGCTGGTGTTCGCTCCCGGCGAGACGACGAAAGTGGTGCCGGTGGTGCTCAGCGACGGCACCGTGGCCGAAAGTACCGAGACCTTCACGCTCGACCTCAACACGCCGGTCAACGCCACCGTGCCGCAGCGCTTCACCACCGCGACGATCCTCGACAACGACGGGGCCGGCGCCGTCTACAGCCACGGCCTGAGCAACGACCGCTACACCGTGACGAGCGCGCTCGACCGCATTGCGGAAAGTCCGGGCGGCGGCATCGACACCGTGCGCGCGAGCCTGAGCTACACGCTGCCCGACAACGTAGAGAACCTGGTGCTGATCGGCGCGGCGCTGAACGGCATCGGCAACGCCGGCAACAACGTCTTCCGCGGCAATGCGGCGAACAATATCTTCGACGGCCGCGAGGGCATCGACACGGTGGTCTTCAGCGGCGCGCTGGCGGACTATGCGATCAGCGGCAGCCTCGCGCAGCTCACGGTGGCGAGTGCCGCGGAGGGCACCGACACGCTGTTCGCGATCGAGCGAGCGCAGTTCGCCGACACGATGCTGGCCACCGACACCATCGCCGGCGGCAATGTCTGGGGCGCGTACGCGATGTTCAACGCCGCTTTCGACCGCGGCCCGAACATGCAGGAGTTGAGCCAGTGGACGGCGCAACTCGACCGCCTGGGCGGCAACTTGCGCGACCTCGCGCAGGCGATGATCAACCACTATGCGCCGGGCGTGAGCGACGAGGTGTTGGTGACCCACCTGTGGGGCACGATCATCGGCACGCCAATTCCGCTGGACGCGCTGAGCACCTACGTCGGCCTGGTGGCCAACGGCACCTTCACGCAGGCCTCGCTGCTCGAATTCGTCACCACCATCGACTACAACACGGTCGAACTGGTGGGCATCGCTGGCCAGATACTGACACTCGACCCGGCGTATTTTTCGGCGCCCGGCTGACCACGCACAGCGGTCCGTGCGTGCGCCGTGGCCATGCTTGCCGGCCATCATGGCGGGGCATCGCGCTGCGCCGCGGCCAAGGTGGCGGTTAATATCCCGCCGCGACCGACCCAAGGACCGGACGCCAAGCTTCATCCATTCTTTCGGGAGCGCCCATGAACACTTCGAATCGTCTGCTACCGCTGGCAACGGCCCTGGCCGCTGCGACCCTGCTGGCAGGCTGTGTCACGATGCCCGGCAGCAAGTCGGCCGACAAACCCGCCGACAGCGGCACCAGGACCGCCGCCGCCGCCAGCAAGGTCGGCCCCGGCATGAACGAGCGCGGCGAGGTCGTCGATCCGAAGAAGGTCGAGGCCGGCCACGGCCGGACTGTCAAGGGCCTGAATGACTACGAAGGCGAGATCACCGGCATACCGGCCCCCGGTAGCAAGTTCGCCCAGCTCCAGATCGGCATGCCGCTCAAGCAGGTGACGGACATCGTCGGCACGCCCACCGACCAGGGCGCCTACGTCACCGGCAAGGCCTTCATCCCGTTCTTCTTCGGCTCCGACCGCTACCGCTACGAGGTGGTCTACAAGGGCCAGGGCCGGCTGATCTTTGCCGGCTCGTCGGGCTTCGACTCCAACGCGCACCTGATCTGGATCATCCACAGCGCCAACGAGCAAGGCTACCGCTGATGGCGCCGAGCCGCCGGGCCGCTGCGGTGGCACTGGCGGTGGCGGCGAAGGCCCCGGCACGCATCGCACCCGTGGCGGTCACGGCGCTGGGTCTGGTCTGCGCCGCCGGCGGCGGCTTGCCGGCGCTGGCGCAGGCGCTGCGCGACGGGCGCAGCGCGCTCAGCCGCAACGACTTCACGCGCGTGCCGCTGGACACCTGGATCGGCCGCGTCGACGGCATCGAGGCCGCGTCGACGGCATCGAGGCCGCGCCGCTGCCGCAGTCCCTGGCAGCATGGGACTGCCGCGCCACACGACTGGCCTGGATGGGCCTGCAGGCCGACGGCTTTGCCGCCGCCGCGTCGGCCGCCGTGCAACGCCACGACGCGGCGCGCGTGGGCCTGGTGCTGGGCACCTCGGCGTCGACCATCGGCGCCTCGGAGCAGGCCTACCGCGAGCTCGACGATCAAGGTGGTTTCCCCGCGCCCTTGCGCATGGAACGCCTGCACACACCGCATGCCCTGGGGCTTTTCGTCCAGGAGGCGCTGGGTCTGCAAGGGCCGTGCGTCACCGTCGCCACGGCCTGCTCGTCCAGCGCCAAGGCCTTTGCCGTGGCCGAGCGCTGGCTGCGCCTGGGCCTGGCCGACGCCGTGGTGGCGGGCGGCGTCGATGCGCTGTGCGACAGCGTGCTGTTCGGCTTCAACGCGCTGGGCCTGATTTCACCGGCACCGTGCCGGCCCTTCGGCGCCGGACGCAGCGGCATCAGCGTCGGCGAAGCGGCCGGCTTTGCCCTGCTCGAGCGCGGCCCCGACGCGCTGCAGCTGCTGGGCTACGGCGAGTCCAACGATGCCCACCACATGTCGAGCCCGCACCCGCAGGGCCTGGGCGCCGAGCGTGCGCTCGACGACGCGCTGGCCCGTGCCGGGGTGGGTGTCGACGACATCGGCTACCTCAACCTGCACGGCACCGCCAGTGCGCGCAACGACGAGGTCGAGGCCGCGCTCGTGGCGCGCCGCTACCCGGCGCACACCCATGCCAGCGCCACCAAGGGCGTCACCGGCCACACGATGGGCGCGGCCGGCATCGTGGAGGCCTTGATCTGCCTGCAGGCGCTGCAGGACGGCTGGCGCGCGGGCAGCGTCAACACCGAACCCGTCGACCCGGCGCTGGGTCTGCCCTTCGCCGAGCGCCTGCACGGGGCCCCGGCGCAGCGCGAAACGCGGCTGGCGGCGAGCCACTCCTTCGGCTTCGGCGGCAACAACTGCGTGCTCGTGTTCGGTGGGGGACTGCCGTGACGACACCGCGCACCGTCTACATCGACGGCGTGGCGCTGTGGGCGCCGGCGCTGCCCGACTGGCCCACGGCACGCGCGGCGCTGCGCGGCGACGCGATGCCGGCGGCCACTGCGGCTGCTCCCGGCCGCCGCCCGGCCCCGGCGCTGCTGGCCGCCAACGAGCGCCGCCGCGCACCCGACTCGGTGGCGCTGGCGCTCGAAGTGGCCAGCGCCGCGGTCGCCGACTCGGGCCACGACGCCAAGGCACTGGCCAGCGTCTTCACCTCGGCGCATGGCGACCTGCCGATCATCGACGCGCTGTGCACCACGCTGGCCTCGGACCCGCTGCTGCTGTCGCCGACACGCTTCCACCACTCGGTGCACAACGCGGCATCGGGCTATTGGGCCATCGCCAGCGGCAGCCAGGCCGCGAGCACGGCGCTGGCCGCCTTCGACCACAGCTTTGCCGCCGGGCTGCTGGAAGCGGCGAGCCTGTGTGCCACCGACGACGCGCCGGTACTGCTGGTGGCCTGCGACACCGCCGCCAGCGGCGGCCTGGCGTCGGTGAACCGCAGCCGCGGCCTGCTCGCGCTGGCGCTGGTGCTGGCGCCGTGGCCGGGCGCGCGGTCGCGCTGGGCGCTGCGGTGGCAAACGCGGGTCGCAACAACCCAGGTCGTGCCGCTCAAGTCCGACGCGGCCCGCGGCCTGGCCGGCAACGCCATGGCCGATGCCCTGCCGCTGGCGCAGGCGCTGGCCTTGGCCACCGCCGCGCCGCTGGCCTTGCCGCTGGGGCCGTCACTGCACCTGGAGCTGCACCTGCAACCCTACCGAGCTGCCTCGCATCCCGCCGCTGCGGCATGATGCGAAGTTGCCTACCGTCCAGAGGAATACCGCATGACCGTTCCGACGCCGCCGCACGACGTGCTCATCATGGGTGGCGGCCTGGCCGGCCTGACGCTGGCGCTGCAGTTGCGCCAGCGCTTTGCCGACATCGACGTGCTCGTGCTCGAGCGCCGCGCACACCCCGTGCCGGAGGCCTGCCACAAGGTGGGTGAATCGACGGTGGAGATCGGCGCGCACTACTTCCAGAACGTGCTCGGCCTGGAGCCGCACCTGGCCCAGGCGCAGCTCAGGAAGTTCGGCTTCCGCTTCTTCTTTTCCGAAGGCCGGCGCGACATCGACGCCGTCACCGAGATCGGCGTCAGCCGGCCGCTGGCGGTGTCGAGCTGGCAGATCGACCGCGGCATCTTCGAGAATTTCCTCGGCGCCGAGGCCACCCGCCGCGGCGTGCGTTTCGTCGACCAGGCCGCGGTGCGCACGGTCGAGCTGTCGGAAGACGGCACGCCGCACCAGGTCACCTGGCAGCGCAGCGGGGAAGTGGCCCAGACCAGCCACGCGCGCTGGCTCATCGACGCCAGCGGCCGCGCCGCGCTGCTCAAGCGCAAGCTCGGCCTGGCGCAGGACAACGCGCACGCCGCACACGCGGTGTGGTTCCGCATCAGCGAACACATCACGATCGACGACTGGTCCAGCGATGCGGCCTGGCGTGCGCGTTGCGTCACGCCCACGCGCTGGTTGTCGACCAACCACCTCGTCGGCGCCGGTTACTGGGTGTGGCTGATCCCGCTGTCGTCGGGTTCGCATTCGGTGGGCATCGTGGCCGACCCTCGGCTGCACCCGCTGGAGGAAATGAACACCTTCGAGCGCGCGATGCAGTGGCTGCACGAGCATCAGCCGCGCCTGTTCGACGCCCTCGACGGCCGGCGCGACAAGCTGCAGGACTTCGCCTTCTTCCGCCGCTTTTCGTACGACTGCAAGCAGGTCTTCTCCAAGCAGCGCTGGGCGCTGGCCGGCGAGGCGGGGCGTTTCCTCGACCCCTTCTATTCGCCGGGCAGCGACTTCATCGCCATCGGCAACACCTACATCACCGAGCTCATCGCGCGCGACCGCGCCGAGCTGCCACTGGCCGGCCACACCGCCGTCTACGAGCAGATCTTCCGTTCCTTCTACGACAGCACGATGGCGCTGTACGTCGACCAGTACCCGCTGTTCGGCGACCCCGAGGTGCTGCCGGTGAAGATCATCTGGGACTACACGTATTACTGGAGCGTGCTGGCGCAGCTGTTCTTCGCCGGCCGGCTGGCCGACATGGCGGCGCTGTCGCACCTGCGCGGCGAGCTCGACTCGTGCCGCAAGCTCAATGTCGAGGTGCAGGCCCTGCTGCGCGACTGGGGCCGGCTCAGCCAGCGCCGTAACCCAGCCGTGATGCTGGACCAGGCCTCGTTGCCCTGGTTTGCCGAGCTCAACCGCAGCCTCCAGGACGAGCTCGACGGCCATGCATTCCGGCTGCGCCTGCAGCAGGCCGAGCAGCGGCTGCGCGCCTTGGCGCTGGAAATACTGGAGCGCGCGTGCGGCGAACACGCGGCGCTGGATGGCAGCCGGCTGCGCGCGCTGATCCATGCCGGCGGGCGACCGCTGCCGGCCTTCGCACCGATGCTGTTCCCGGCCCCGGCCGCACTGGAGGCCGTTGCGGCGTAGCGAGCGCGCTGCTGCCCCGCTCCTTGTTGCAGCACCGTGTCCCAACACCTGCCGGTGACCGAGTGCGGCGCACGCTTGCCGGTGAAGTGCGATTCAACGTGGGAGACGGGCTTTTTCGGGCACACTGCGCCACCGGCCCGGGTTTCGTGCCGTCCACCGGAGCAGCGACTCGATGGTTGCGATCACGCAAGATCAGGCACGGACCGGGACACGCACCTTCTACGTCTGGATGGCCCTCATCGGCGTGGCCATCGCGTTCGGCGGTTTCATGCCGACCTACTGGTCGAAGCTGGCCACGGGCACTTTCCACGGTGCACCCATCCTGCACATCCACGGCGCGCTGTTCTTCGCGTGGACGCTTTTCTTCGCCGTCCAGACCCTGTTCGTGGCCACGGGCCGCACACCGGATCACCGCCAATGGGGTCTGCTGGGCATCTCGCTGGCCACTGCCATGGGCATCACGGTGGTGCTGGCCGCGATCAACTCGATCAAGATGGCCAGCGGCATCGGCATGGCCGACGAGGCGCGACGCTTCACGATCGTTTCCCTCAGCGCCCTGGTCGTCTTCGCCTTCTTCCTGACGATGGCGATCGTCAACGTGCGAAACCCCGAAGTGCACAAGCGCTGGATGCTGCTGACGATCGTGCCGCTGAGCCAGGCCGCGATGGCACGCCTGTTCATGACCGCCTTCGCGCCGCCCGACGCCAAGGGACCGCCGGCGGTGTTCGTCGCCGTGCCGCCCAGCTTGCTCGCCGACCTGCTGATCGTCGCGGCGATGGTCCACGACTGGCGCACGCGCGGCCGGCCGCACCGCGTGTACGTGATCGGCGGCGCCTCGATACTGGCCGTGCAGTTGCTCGGCGTGCCGGTCGGCAACAGCGCCACCTGGCTGGCCATCGCGCGCTGGGTCGAATCGCTCGCCGGCTAGATGCGCGGCGGCCCCGGCACCGCACCCCGTGTCAGTCCTGCAGCCGCGAAGCCGACAGAGCCGATATGCGGGCCGTCGTTTTATGCGCCGGCGATCGCAAATTCAACCGCCCTTCCCATGCCGAGCGGGTCGATCGCTCGCCGACCGACGGCGCGCGACTGCGAGCCCCAGCAGCGCCGCCGCAACGAGCGCCAGGCTCGCCGGCTCGGGCTGGCGCACGATGAACTCGAGTTCGCCGTCGAGCCAGCGGGCTGACTCGACCGCGTAGGGGGGATCGACCAGCGAGAGCGGCAGGATGTCCATCGTGACGATGCCCGGGTCATGGCTGTTGGCGTCGGTCCAAGGTTGCAGGCCGAAGGGCTGGGTGTTCAGGGACGTGGAGTCATGGCTGACGCGCAGACCCGAGGCGAGCACGGCGCCGGGCAAGATGTTGGCCGGGATCGTCGGGTACTTCAGGCTCACGGCGCCGAAATTGCCGTCGAGCGAGTTGCAGTACGGCGGCGTGCACAGGGCCGCAGCGGTGTAGGTCTTGTTGCGCAACTCCTGCGCCGCCTGCGCGGCCGCGGCTTCGCGCACGCTCGTAAGAGCGGGCAGCAGCAGCCCGATCAGGACCGACATGACGGCGATCACCACGAGCAACTCGATGAGCGTGAAACCTCGGGAAGCGGTGGGTGTGGACGCCATGGCCTGGCCTCTTCGACAGTGCCATCGGCGCCGTGGGTTGCTGCGCAACGCGGCGTCGCGCGACGCCTGCTTCCTGGCCATCGACCGGGAATCCGCATCAAGCCTGGAACGGCGGCCGCCGCGTCGCCCTTCGCCACAGCAGCAGCGGCAGCCGCAGCACGAACTCGACCATCAGCCGCGCGTGCATCCAGCTCAGCAGCAGGTTGTCGCGGCCGTAGCGGAAGTGCGAGACGCCGCCCTCTGCGGCGGTCAGGTACTTCACCGGTGCGTCCAGGTTGAGCGGCTTGACGCCGCGCCAGGCCAGTCGCACCACGGCTTCGGTGTCGAAGTCGAAGCGCCGCATCCAGGGCTGGAACTTCATCACCGCCACCAGCGCCGCCACCGGGTAGACACGGAAACCGTACAGCGAATCGGCGACGCCGGCACCCAGCGTCTCCAGGTTCGTCCACCAGTTCGACACGCGCCGGCCGCGCACGCGCAGCAGCGGCGCGCTGGCGTCGAACACCGGGCGGCCCAGGATCATGACCTCGGGCCGTTGCTGCGAGGCCTGCATGAAGGCCGGGATCAATGCCGCCGGGTGCTGGCCGTCGGCGTCCATCGTCAGCGCGTGGCTGAAGCCCGCGGCGGCAGCCAGTTCCAGGCCATGCAGCAGCGCCGCGCCCTTGCCCTTGTTGTGCGGCAGCACCCACACGCGCAGTCCGGGGTCGCCGAGGGCCAGGCACAGCAGGCCGTCGGCGGTGCCGTCGGTGCTGCCGTCGACCACCACCCACACGGGGCACCACACCGCACGCGCCGCGGCCACCGTCGTGTAGACCTGGGCGCCGGTGTTGTAACTCGGGATCAATACCAGATGGGTGCGCGAAGCCTGGGGTGCGGTCATGGTTCGGGTTGCGGTACGTGCACGCCTGCCGCGAAGTAGGCCTCGACCTCGTCGCGCAGCGCCAGGTGGTCGTCGGTCGGCGCAAAGCGCCGCCCCAGCCGCACCGAAAACCGTATCGGCAGCGGCGGCAACCGCCACAGCGGCCAGCCCTTGCCCAGGTATGGCGAATCGGTGTCGATGAACACGGTCTGGATTGGCGCGGCGGCGCGCCGGGCGATAAGCGCAAAGCTGGCGTGGAAGGGATTCACCGGGCGCCGCGTGGTGCGCGTGCCTTCGGGAAACAGCACCAGCTGGCCGCCGTCGCGCAGGTCGTCGACGGCGCACAGCACCATGCCGCGCGCCGAGTCGTTGCGGATGTAGCGCGCCAGCCGCGCACCCGGGCCGAGCAAGGGGTTGCGCATCAAGCTGGCCTTCAGGATGCAGGCGCTGCGCGGCAGCCGCGCCACCAGCATCACCGCATCGAGCATGCTCGGGTGGTTGGCGACGATGATCAGCCCCGGCTCGTCGCGCAGCGTGTCAAGCACCTCGGCGCGCAGGTGCATCATCCCGGTGCACGCGGCGATGCGCCAGAACAGGCCGTAGCCCCAGGCGACCATGGCCCGCCCGACGCGCCGGCCCAGCGGGCGCGGCAGCAGCGGATACAGCAGCAGCGCGGCCGCATTCCAGGCCACCGACATGGCGCCCAGCAGCAGCAGGTGCAATTGCAGCGCCAGCCAGGCCAAGGGCCGCAGCGCCCAGGGCAGGGGCGGCCGCTCAGCGGTCGTCGGCGACACGGGCGTCCGATCTCGCGAAGACCCAGCTCAGAGCCAGGCCGAAGGCGACGTTGTCGCGCTGGCGCACCAGCGGGCTGGCTTCGAAGACAGCGCCGGCCAGGCTGTCGGTGCGAAGGAAAGCGCCCGCCCACAGGTCACCGAAACGGCGCGACGCGCCGACGGTGAAGCGCCAACCCGCCGTCCCACCCGGGGCGCCGTAGGCCGGCCGGTCGGCGTTGGCGTAGGCCGGCGGCACGCTGTAGAAGTGGGCGTGGTGGGCGCGGCTGGCGAACAGGGGCCCGCCCTGCAGGCCCAGGTTCCAGCCCTGCAGCTGCAGGTCGAGGTTGAGCACCGGGTTGGCCGTGACGCCGATGCCGCGCGCGTCGGAGCCGAGCGTGAAGACGGCGCGCACGGGCAACCGCAGGTCGAGCCTCCAACCGCTGCCGCGTCCCAGCGTGAGGTTCAGGCTGGGGCCGAATTCGACCGTCGGCTCGAGATCGGGCATGCCGGCGCGGGCCACGTTGTCACCGCTGCGCGCCGGCGCGCTGGCATCGACGCTGAGGTCGAAGTCGAAGCGCTCGCTCTCCAGCAGCACGGCACGCGCGCCTTCGCGGGTGGCGCGGAAGATCTTGCCGCGATAGACGGCGTAGGGCACGGGCAGCAGCCAGCTGTGGCGCTGGTCACTGCCGCGGTAGTGCGGCAGGCTCAGCGCGCCCGCACCCAGGCCCAGTTCCCACAGCGGCTGGTCGGCCAGCGTGGGCGCAGCGGCGGCAGCCAGCGCCAGCGTCGGCAGCCACCCCAGGCGGCGTGTCATGGCTGCCACACGCCGGGGACCGGCGCGGTCAACGAGACTCCACGGTGAGGGCCTCACCCAGCAGTGCCGCGACCGTGCTATCGGCCGGCCCGGCGCCGATGACGAGCACATCGCAGTCGAGGGCGGCCGGTGGGGTGCTAAGGCGGGTCGCCTGGGTCATGACAGCTGGACGGCGTAACGGAGCGGGCAGAAGGGAACCATGGCCACAGGTGGCCGACAGGCGCCAAAGTCAATGCCGGGATTATCCCCAAAACGAACCGGGTCACGGCTGCACGACGCGACCGCCAGGGCCCCGGTCCTGCCCCGCCGCGATGGTAATCTCCGGCGCAGCGCCCCCGCCCGCCACGCCTGCCGCCCGCCCTGTTCGTGCCATCGAGTCGACCCCCTCTTGACGCCGCCGAGATGACGGGCACCGTCGGCGTCGGCCGCTGGTGGGCGGCCGAGATCGTGCGCCACCTGCGGCGGCACTTCTGGCTCAAGACGATCGGCATCTCGGCCTTCATGGGCGTGTTCTTCGTTGCCTACTTCCAGGTCTTGCGCAACCCGGGCGCGCCGGTGTTCGAGATGCCGCTGACGGCGCTGGACCGCGCCATCGACTTCCAGCCCGCCTGGCTGGCGGCCTATCTGACGCTGTGGGTCTACGTGGGCATTCCGCCAGGGCTGTTCCTGCACCTGCGCGCGCTGGTGGCGTACGGCCTGTGGATCGGTGCGCTCTGTATCGCTGGGCTGACGATCTTCTATCTCTGGCCCACCGCCGTGCCGCCGCCCGACTACAGCGTCGACCTGGCGCGGCACCCCGCCTTCGCCATCCTGCAGGGCGTCGACGCCGCGGGCAACGCCTGCCCGTCGCTGCACGTGGCCACCGCCGTGTTCAGCGCGATCTGGCTGCACCACTGGCTGCCGCGGCTGGGTGCCCCGGTGCCGGTGGTGGCGGCCAACTGGCTGTGGTGTGCGCTGATCCTGTTTTCCACGGTGGCGATCCGCCAGCACGTGGCGCTGGATGTCGTCGCCGGCGCCGCCCTGGGCTTGGCATTCGCCTGGCCGGCGCTGCGCTGGGTGCCCGTCGACGCCGATCGCCATTGACGACGCCCTGGCTGGCAGGGGGTGGTCGATAGAATCGCCGCACCCTCCGTCTTGCCGAGCGCATGGCCACCGACACCCCCCCGACCCCTGCCCCCAAGGCCGCGAACTTCCTGCGCGTCATCATCGAACGTGACCTCGAGGCCGGCACCCACGCCGGCCGCCGCTTCGGCGGCAGCCCCGGCGACGCCGCCCACCACGCGGCCGGCGCGCCCGACCCGGCGCAGATCCGCACCCGCTTCCCGCCCGAACCCAACGGCTACCTGCACGTCGGCCATGCCAAGAGCATCTGCCTGAACTTCGGCCTGGCGCGCGACTACGGCGGCGTCTGCCACCTGCGCTTCGACGACACCAACCCCGAGAAGGAAGAGCAGGAATACGTCGACGCCATCATCGAGGCCGTGCACTGGCTGGGCTTCGACTGGCAGGCCGGCGGCACCAGCCATCTCTACTACGCCAGCGACTACTTCGACTTCATGTACCGCGCTGCCGAGGCCCTGGTGGGCGCCGGCCTGGCCTATGTCGACGAGCAGAGCGCCGACGAGATGCGCGAGCGCCGCGGCGGCTTCAACACCCCCGGCACCGACAGCCCGTTCCGCAGCCGCACGCCGGCCGAGAACCTGGTGCGGCTGCGCGAGATGCGCGGCGGCGCGATGCCCGACGGTGCCGCCGTGCTGCGCGCCAGGATCGACATGGCCAGCCCCAACATCAACCTGCGCGACCCGGCCCTGTACCGCATCAAGCACGCCACGCACCACAACACCGGAGATGCCTGGTGCATCTACCCGATGTACACCTACGCGCACCCGATCGAGGACGCGCTGGAGTGCATCACGCACAGCCTGTGCACGCTCGAGTTCGAGGACCAGCGGCCCTTCTACGACTGGCTGCTGGAAAACCTCGCCGACCTGGGCCTGCTGGCGCGGCCGCTGCCGAAGCAGTACGAATTCGGACGCCTGAACCTGAGCTATGTGATCACCAGCAAGCGCAAGCTGCGTGCGCTCGTCCTTGAGGGCATCGTCAGCGGTTGGGACGATCCGCGCATGCCGACGCTGTTCGGCATGCGCCGGCGCGGCTACACGCCCGCCAGCATCCGCGCCATGGCCGACGGCACGGGGGCCAGCAAGACCAACATCTGGATCGACTACGCCGTGCTCGACCAGTGCCTGCGCGCCGACCTCGAAGGTCAGGCCCCGCGCGCTTGTGCCGTGCTCGACCCGGTGCGGCTGGAGCTCGCCAACTGGGCCGAGGTCTTCGGCAGCGACGCCCACATCGAGCCCTGCCAGGCGCCGGCGCACCCACAACGCCCGGAGCTCGGCACGCGGCACTTCGGCCTCGCGCGCGAGGTCTGGATCGAGCGCGACGACTTCGCCGAAGTGCCGCCCAAGGGTTTCTTCCGCCTCGTGCCGCCCCAGGTGCAGCCGGATGGCCGCACCGTTCCCGGCAACAAGGTGCGCCTGAAGTACGGCCTGGTGGTCGAGTGCACCGGCTGCGAGAAGGACGCCGCCGGCCGCGTCACCAAGGTGCTGGCGCGCGTGGTGCCCGACACCCGCAGCGGCACGCCGGGCGCCGACGCCGTCAAGGTGAAGGGCACCATCACCTGGGTCGGCGTGCACGACGCGCTGCCGGCCACCGTGGTGCTTTACGACCGCCTGTTCACCGAGCCGCACCCCGACGCCGGCGGCCGCGACTTCCGCGAGGTGCTCAACCCGCGCAGCAAGCAGGTCGTGGCCGCCTATGTGGAGCCGGCGCTGGCCGCGGCCGGACGCGAGCAACACTTCCAGTTCGAGCGGCTCGGCTACTTCGTCACCGACCGCGTCGAGCACGCACCGGGCCGGGCCGTCTTCAACCGCATCACGACCTTGCGCGACAGCTGGTCGAACTGAGCCGGGGTGCGGAAATCGAGCGCCCGCGCCATGGTCTCCCTTTACGTAGGTGCATTTGGCAACGGTTCTGTGCAACGAACGAAGAAGGGAGTCGAGCATGTCCGCATCCAGCCTCACCCTGACCCGGATCGTGTCTGCAGTGGC
Source organism: Rubrivivax sp. (assembly GCA_030680415.1). Lineage (GTDB taxonomy): Bacteria > Pseudomonadota > Gammaproteobacteria > Burkholderiales > Burkholderiaceae_C > Rubrivivax. Next base: position 4,477 of record JAUXVE010000146.1, on the reverse strand, counting down.
CTTGGCGGTGTCGGTACTGCCGGCCGCTGCCAGCGGTACCGTGGAAGTCAGCTGGCTGCAGCCCGAGCGCTACAGCGATGCTGGCCGGAGCGTCGCCGACCGCGAGCGCACGATGAAGTCGCTCGGCGAATACTTCACCCAGCTCGGCCGCCAGTTGCCGGACAGGCAGACGCTGAAGCTCGAAGTGCTCGACGTCGACCTCGCCGGCGAGGTCGAGCCTTACGGCTGGCATGAGGTGCGCATCCTGCGCGGCCGCGCCGACTGGCCGCGCATGACCTTGCGCTACACGCTGCAGGACGGCGAGCAGACGCTGAAGGCGGACGAAGCCCAGCTCTCCGACATGAACTACTTCGCTTTCCAACACGGCCTGGGCATGCACGGCGCTGACCTGGCCTATGAGAAGCGCATGATCGGGCAGTGGTTCGGCGAGAATTTCGCCGCGGATTGAGCGGGCTGAGCGGGCTCGGGCGGGTCCGGGGCGCGCTGCCGCGACGTCCTGCGATGATCGCGGCCTGTTTGACCTTTCGAAGGTCCCGCCCGTGAACCATCGCATCCGGTCCCTGCTGTCGACCCTGGCCCTGGCCGCCACCGCCTGGGCCCTGCACGGCGCCGCAGTCGCCCAGGGTGACCCGCTGGCGCGCGCCGCGGCGGAGAAAGGTGCCGTGGTCACCGACAGCGGCCTGGTCTTGCGCACCCTCAAGGAAGGTGCCGGTGGCGGGCAGATCCCGCCCAACGCGGTGCTGCAGTTCGAGGTCGAACTGCTCGGCATCAACGGCAAGTAGCCGTCAACTGGCGCGGCGCAGGCGCTGCAGCAGCGTCACGGCGGCCAGCACCAAGCCGCCGGCCAGCACACCCAGCACACCGTCGGCGAGCACCGGCAGCACCGCCTGCGCTACCGCGCCCAGGCCCTGCACCGCCTGCACGATGGCGTGGTGCACGGGCGGCACCCCGTGCACGAGGATGCCACCGCCCACGAGAAACATCGCCACCGTGCCGGCGAACGACAGCGCCTTCATCAGCCACGGCGCGGCGCGCACGATGCCGCTGCCCAACGCCCGTGCCGCGGCACCGGTGCGCCGGCTCAGCCACAGTCCCAGGTCGTCGAGCTTGACGATGCCAGCGACGAAGCCGTAGACGCCCACCGTCATCGCCACCGCGATGCCCGACAGCACCGTCAGCTGGGTCGTGAAAGGCGCGCCGGCCACGGTGCCCAGGGTGATGGCGACGATCTCGGCCGAGAGGATGAAGTCGGTGCGTATGGCGCCCCTGATCTTGTCGCGCTCCAGCGCCACCAGGTCCGCCGGCGGGCTGACGAGCGCCTGTGCCCGCTCGGCCAGCGGCGCCGGTTCCTTGGTCTCGGCATGCAGAACGCGGTGCGCCAGTTTCTCGAAGCCCTCGTAACACAGGAAGGCGCCGCCGACCATCAGCAGCGGCGTCACCGCCCACGGCGCGAAGGCGCTGATGGCCAGCGCCGCCGGCACCAGGATCGCCTTGTTGATGAACGAGCCCCTGGCCACCGCCCATACCACGGGCAGTTCACGGTCGGCCTTGAAGCCGGTGAGCTGCTGCGCGTTGAGCGCCAGGTCGTCGCCCAGCACACCGGCGGTCTTCCTGGCCGCCACCTTGCTGAGCAGCGCCACGTCGTCGAGCACGGAGGCGATGTCGTCGAGGAGCGTGAGCAGACTGCCGGCGGCCATGGCAGGCATTCTCACGCAGTCCGGCGCGCGCGAGGCAGCGCAAGGAGGTGCGAAGATCGCGCCGCCATGCGCAACGCCTTCCTGCTCGACCCCGACATCGTCTTCCTCAACCACGGCTCCTACGGCGCCTGCCCGCGGCCGGTGTTCGACGCCTACCAGCGCTGGCAGCTGGAGATGGAGCGCAACCCGGTGGCCTTCCTGGGCCGCCGCTCGGGCACGCTGCTGGCCGACGCACGCCACCGGCTCGGCGCCTTTCTCGGCGCGCGCGGCGAAGACCTGGTGTTCCTGCCCAATGCGACCCACGGCGTCAACACGGTGGCGCGCTCACTGCCCTTGCAGCCCGGCGACGAGGTGCTGGCCACCGACCACGAGTACGGCGCCTGCGACGCGACCTGGGAATTCGTCTGCCGCCAGCGCGGTGCGCACTACCGGCGCGTCGCCGTGCCGCTGCCGCTGGACCCGGCCGCCTGGGCGCAGCGCCTGCTGGACGCGGCGACGCCGCGCACGCGTGTCATCTTCGCCAGCCACATCACGTCGACGACCGCACTCGTGTTTCCGGTGCAGGCATTGTGTGCAGCGGCACGCCAGCGCGGCATCACGACGCTGATCGACGGCGCCCACGCGCCGGGCCAGATCGCGCTCGACCTGGCCGCGGTGGGTGCCGACTTCTACACCGGCAACTGCCACAAGTGGCTGTGCGCGCCCAAGGGTGCGGCCTTCCTGCACGCGCGGCCGGAACGGCAGGCCGAACTCGACGCCGCTGTCGTGAGCTGGGGCTACGTCGCCGGCGCCGCCGGCCACACGGGTTTCGACGCCTACACCGGCCACACGCTGTTCGAACGCCGCCTGCAGTGGCAGGGCACGCGCGACCTGGCGGCCTTCCTGGCGGTGCCCGCGGCGATCGACTTCCAGCAGGCCCACGACTGGCCCGCCTGGCAGCAGCGCTGCCACGATCTGGCCTGCGGCCTGCAGCGGCGTGTGCTGGCGCGCAACGGCCTGACGGCGATCGCGCCCGACGAAGCCCTTGCACAGATGGTGCCGATCCCCGTGCGCAGCGGCGACGCCGAGGCGTTGCGCACCCGGCTCTTCGAGCAGCACCGCATCGAGGTGCCGGTAACGCAGCATGGCGGCCGCACGTTCGTGCGTGTCTCGGTGCAGGCCTACAACACCGAAGCCGATCTGGCGGCGCTCGAGCGCGCGCTGGCCGAGGCCGGCGTTTGACCAGGGTCCGCGCCGCCGGCGCCTGGCCGCGTGCTTGGCCTCGCGCTCAGGCCGGCAGGCCGAAGTAGTCCGCCAACACCAGCGCCGGATCGTTGTACCGATCGCGCAGCAGCGTTCCGATGCGGCGCAGGATCTGCACGCTGAGCATGCCGCGCAGGCCGCCGCCGTCCAGCGCCAGCAAGCGCCTGGGAGCGACGGCGGGGTCGAGGTGTTCCTTGAAACTGCGCGTCCTGGGCATCGAAGTCTCCCGTCAGGGTGATGGAGCGGGCCCGTCTGGCCCCGCAGCGGCGGCGGACGGGCCGTTCACGCGCGCGGCCTTTCCGGCGACGGGTCGCGCGAGCCTTCGCGATGGCGCTCGCGTTCGCGCTGGCGCAGCACGTCGATCATGACGTTGAAGGTGCGGCCGAGCTGGCCGACTTCGTCACGGCTGTCCACGCGCACGCCGGCGGCGTCGAAGTCACCCGCCTTGAGCGCGTCGGCCGCGTCGGTGAGGGCGCGGATCGGCCGCACGATGCTGCGTGCGAAGCGCAACCCCAGCCCCGTGAACAGCAGCCCCGCCAGCGCCACGCTCCACAGCAGGTGGCTGTACAGCGTATTGAGCGGCGCCTCGAAGGTGGCGCGCGGCTCGGTCACCGCCACCACCCAGTCGAGCCCGGGCACGGGCGCGTAGCCGGCGATCTCCTCGCGTCCGGTCACCTTGGAGTCGTAGCTCACGGTGCCGCCGGCGGTGGCGCCCAAGACGGCGCCGGCCAGCCCCGTCTCGCCCAGGCTGGCGATGTCGTCGCGGCGGAAACGTTGGTCGGCGCGGATCGCCTGCAGCCGCTGCGCAGACAGCGGCACCAGGCTGCGGTAGAGCAGATCCTCGCGCGGGTGGTGGATGACGACGCCGTCGCCGTCGACCAGCAGCGGCGTGAGCGTCGAGTCGTGTCGCACCTCGTCGAGGATCACCGCCAGCGACGAGCCCTCGACGCCCAGCACCATGGCGCCCAGCACCCGTCCGTCGTCGGCCCGCACCGGCTCGGCGTGGAACATGCCGGCGGCACCGGCGACGGCACCGACGACGATGCCGGTGGTGTGCGCGCGGCCCTGCATCGCCTCCTGGAAGAAATGGTGGACACTGAAACTGCGGTCCTTCAGCTGCGCGTCGCTGGCGAGCACGGCCTGGCCCTGGGCGTCCAGCAGCATGATCGACTGCACGTCGGGATCCGCGGCCGCCAGGCGCACGAGTCTGTCGCGCAGCGCCGGCCCGGCACTGTCGGCGGGCGCATCCAGGAAGGCGGGGAAGTCCGGGTCGGTGGCCAGCGCACGGGCCATGTGGCGGTTGTCGGCAACGAACTGCGCCAGGCGCGCGGCGGTGCCGTGCGCCATCTGTTGCACGTAGCGCAGTTCGCCGTCGGCCACCGCCTGCAGGCTGCCGCTCAGGTTGTAGGCCGAGGTCAGCGCCATCGGCAGCAAGGCGGTGATCACCATCGCCAATGCCATCTTCACCGCCAGCGGCCAGTCGCGCGGCGCCAGCAGCCGCTGCCAGGCGGCACCGGCGCGCCGCCGCCGGCGCGGCC
>JAUXVE010000144.1 GCA_030680415.1 Rubrivivax sp. | reverse complement strand
GCTGCGCCACACCCTGCCAACATTTCTGATGACTTGCGCTCAGCACAGTTGCCTCGCGAAATTCATCGTCGATCGGCAAGACCCCGATCGAATGGACATGTTCCGGCTCGCCGGATAGGCAGAACTCGGTACTCTTGAGCTATGAGGAGGAATTCGATGCTGATACGGCCATGGCGTCGACTCAGAAGCGACCGATGGTGTCACGAAAGAAGATTCAGGCATACATCGTGAGAAAGGAAGGCTCTGGCCTCGACCCAAGCACTGGCCTTGAGTTGGCACGCACCATCACGAAGGCGTACTCGGGGTACGTTCACGCAGCGTCACCTCAGATCATGGATATGTATGGCGGCAATCCACCGAGATTCCATGTTGAAGGTATGCTCGGTTCAGAACGCCACAACGAGTATCGCCATGATTTGTGGAACTACTTTTACAGGAGCATCTTATCGTTTGGGATGGCTGCGCAAGCCTTTCGCGATCAGGAGCTCTTTGACCAGATCCACGCTTTCACAGTCAAGTTTGAGGAGGCGGCGGGCAAAAACTACTCGCCGAAGCCGCGCCAGTGAAGCCTAACCCCTCGCTCAAGCGGAGCGCCAACGGCAGGCCACCAGGCCCGGTCTGGCGGTACGCGGTACATTTTCGCCAGCCCGGGCCTGGCGTCCTGCCGTCGTCGCCCGCTTAGCTCAAACGTTAGCCCGCACAAAATGCAAACACCGGGCCTCGCCGCTCCGCTTGCGCTCCCGGTCGTGCGTTGCACCAGGTCTCCGTGCCACCCGCTGCGGCTTCGGCCCAACCTCGCGCAGCCGGTACCTGTCGTGCTGCCGGAGCGCGCCTCGGATCTCCCGCACAAGTCGACCACGTTGCCTGCGGCGAGCATCGCGGCGGTCCAAGCAACGAGAGTCAGTCCGTGGTTCGCGCTTCGCGCGGCCGTGCTGCGCCGGGCAGTCAGTTGGTTGTGGCCCGTGGCGCTCGAGGTCACGCCCTCGGTTGCGGCAGAGCCGGCGCGCCGCCAGAATGCATGAATGGTCAATGCTCAGGCCGCTCGCGCCGTCGCCCACACTGGACTTCGTCCTCGCCAGGATCGTTGCCCTTCGCGCTGCAGTGCGGTCGGGCCAGCAGTGCGGGCTAACCCTTCGCTCAAGCGGACACGCACCGGCATTCGGTCAGCGTGGCCCATTTCATGGTGCCACGCTCCCCGCCTGCCGGTGCGTGCCGCTTAGCTCAAACGTTAGCCCGCACAAATGCAAGTCCAAGCGTTCGTAGCGTCGAAGCCGTTTTCCGGTGCACTGTGGGGCGCGCGCTCCGGCGTCTTCGGCTGCGTCGCAGCGCTGCTTGGTGCGCTCCGTCCGCCTCACCTGTGCACTGGACGGGCCCGCTCCGAGAGAAGCGTCGTGTCACTGGACGCACCGCACATGACACAAGAGGTCCCGCTGGTTGCCTCCGGGGCAATCGTCAGCTATCGACAGCCCCATAGTCAGTCTGTGGTTCGCGCTTCGCGCGGCAGTGCTGCGCCTGGCAGTCAGTTCGTGGAGGTTCTTGCTTGGCAAGCAGCCGCGCAGTTGCAGCCACGGCGGCGCACGGACAGAATCAGCCGATGAGTTGGCCACCCACTGAGTTGTCGCATCATTCTGCTGTCGTCGTGTCCGGCGTCGCTGAGAAATGCAGGCTCGGCACGGTCTGCGCAGTGCGGGCTAACCCTTCGCTCAAGCGGACACACCACGGCATGCCACGTTTGGGCCTCATTTCATTCTGGCCCAAGCGTGTCCTGCCGCGGTGTGCCGCTTAGCTCAAACGTTAGGCCTCGCAAGTCGACACCGTGCATGGGTGGTTGCCGCGCAACACCAGGGGACATGACCCCAGGTTGAGACAATGCCGAATCTCTGGATCTGGGAGCGAGGTTATGGCGTGGGTTCTACTGCTTATCGCGGGACTGCTTGAGGTCGGCTGGGCCATCGGACTAAAGTACACGGAAGGCTTTACCAAAGTCTGGCCGAGCGTGCTCACCTTGGCCGCGATGACGGCGAGTGTCGTGCTGCTTGGCATAGCCATGAAGTCGCTGCCCGTCGGAACCTCGTACGCCATCTGGGTGGGCGTGGGCGCGGTCGGAACGGCCATACTTGGAATCATCCTCTTTGGCGAGTCCGCCAACGCGGGCCGGCTGTTTAGCTTACAGGTCATCGTGGCGGGCATCGTCGGGCTCAAGTTGGCCACACCGACATAGGCTCGGGAGCCAGCACATGGTAAGTTCCCGCGCTCGCAATGCAAGGCCTAACCCTTCGCTCAAGCGGACACGCACCGGCATTCGTCGCATGGCCCTCATTTCATTCTGGGCCATGCGCCGCCTGCCGGTGCGTGCCGCTTAGCTCAAACGTTAGGCCTCATAGGCGAACCGTGTGCCCTCCCCACCGTGTTGAAAAGCAAAGCCCCCGACGGCACCGTCAAAGTTGAGCGTAAGTGCCTGCGGTATCCTTCGTTGCCTGACGAGGCAGAAGACGCCAGAGACACCGATGAAGCGTATTCCTTCCAAACTGCAGCCCTGGTTTGAGGCCCGGAGGAAGTTTGGCCTGTCTCATGCGGCCATTCAGATGGCGAGAGAACTCGGAATGAACCCGACCAAGCTCGGGAAGCTCGTTCCAGTTACTGGTCAGCAATGGAAGGCGCCGCTGCCAGAATTCATTGCTCACTGCTACGAGAGGACCCACGGTCGCCGCATACCGGAAGATGTTCGCAGCCTTGAACAGATCATTGAGGCCGAAGAAGAGCGCAAAGAAGCTCGGCGCGTCAAGAAGGCGCTCAAAGGCACTCCCGCTGGCCATGCCCCCACCGAATGAGGCCTAACCCTTCGCTCAAGCGGACACACCACGGCATGCCACGCTTGGGCCTCATTTCATTCTGGCCCAAGCGTGGCCTGCCGCAGTGTGCCGCTTAGCTCAAACGTTAGCCCGCACACAAATGCAAATCCAGGCGATCGTGGCGTCAGTGTCGTTTCCCGTTGCACCGTGGCGCCCACGCTTCGGTGTGTTCTGCTGCGTCGGAGCCCTGTGTGGCGCGCTCCGTTCGCCTCAGCTCTGAACTGGACGCGAGAGAGAGACGCCGCGTCAATAGACGCACCGCACATGAGACAAGATTCCGCGCCAGTTGCCTTCGGGGCAATCGTCGGCTACCGAGAGCCCCGCAGTCAGTCTGTGGATCGCGCTTCGCGCGGCAGTGCTGCGCCTGGCAGTCAGTTCGTTGTGATCCGTGGCGTTTGACGGGTCGCGCATGGTTGCGGCAGAGGTGGCGCACGGCCAGAATGCGTCAATGGTCATCCTCCTGAACGCCCACCCCGGCCAAGACATGGGACTTCGCCATCGCCAGCGCCGCCCTTTCACTTGCTGCATCGCAGCGGGGCAAGCAGTGCGGGCTAACCCTGCGTTCAAGCGGACGGCCTTCGGCCGCCGCTTAACGCCACGTTAGGCCGCATGATCGGCCGTCGTAGCGGGCGAACCACGGTCGAACCCCAAGACGCAGAACTCACTATCGACGCTCAGCAAAGCATTGATCGCGCTGACAAGGTCCTCCCCACCAGGGGCCCGCCACTCAACTGGAGCGCCCGCCGTCAAACCTGCTTCCACCGCCCACATCGAAGCAGGTACCCCGCGCATAGACTTTGTTCACCCTTACTTCCGGAGTCAAGGATGACTACCGCCCAGTTCATCAACCCCACCCCGGGAAGCCTGCTTCGCCTCGCTTACCTGAGATCGCGCCGTAGACTCAGTGTCAACCTGCATGTGAGTCCTCATCTCCCTGGGGAACGCCACGTTTCGGTCAAGGCCTCCGACTGGTGCACAAGCATTGAGGAGGCGTTGCACACCGCCATGTCATACACGAGTGAACACTACCCACCTGAGCAAACAGTTGGCCGGCAGGTCCGGTTGGTGCCAGTGGTCATGAGGTAACGCCGGCTGCTGTATGCTGAATGCGGCCTAACCCTTCGCTCAACCTGACGCCTTGCGGCAGTCCGCGCATGGCCCTCATTTCATTCTGGGCCATGCGCGGCCTACCGCAAGGCGCAGGTTAGCTCAAACGTTAGGCGTCACAAACGCGCACTTTCTCTAATCACCGGATTAAGTCATTATGGCGGTCAAGCTGGTGAACGTCTTCGAGACCATCATGTACGAGTACGCGAAGCTCATCGCAGATCGAGCGATTGAAGAGCGCGAGACGGTGGCACCGGCAGCGCGGGAAAGCAAAGACTACTGGTCCTTCGTATGGCACACCTTTCGCAAGCTCTGTGATGGAAAGATCACCACGTCTGCTGTTTTGCGCGAGAACAAGCTGCTGGTAGCTGCAGGCAACCGGTGCGCGTACTGCGGGGCAACCGAACTTCTCCAGTGGGAACACATTGTTCCGACGAGCAGAAACGGCCCAAACACCATCGACAATATGGTACTTTCCTGCAGTAAGTGCAACCGCGAGAAGGCGGCCAGGAACCCGATCGAGTGGTACAACGCGAAGAAGCTTCACCGCAAACACATTCCTCGCCTCGTGATGGGCAAGCTTCTGAAAGTCGTACTCGAGGAACATCGACGACGGGGCACCGACTCAGCTTCCGACTATCCTGAAGGAGAAGGCCTGCACCTGTACAACGTATGTTTGGTCTTTGATCATGCAGTCCCCCGCAGTCAAAGCCCAAGTGCCGCCTAACCCGCCGCAAAGCGCAGGTTAGCTCTACGTTAGGCATCAAATCCGAAACTCCACGTACTCGGCCGTCTGGTTGTGGTCTTCGTCCCACTCGCTCATCATCGTTACCTCCGCAATTCCTCTATGCATGCCGTATGAGCGGCCGTCGTCAGTCACGGCCAACTCGGCGTTGTGCTTCTTCAGCAGCGCGGCCAGGTCATCGCGGAATGCGCGCTCGCGTTCAACTGCGGTTTTCATGCTTGCTTTTCTCCGTTGATGCCTAACCCTGCGTTCCAGCGGACGTGCCGCCAGCAGGGTGGTTGCTCGAATGTCCAGCGGGCACGCCGCTGAACGCTACGTTAGGCCGCACAATCGTGTCCGTCGCTGTCGTCGTCGAACCCCTCGCCAGGCACCGCACGCTCCTGCCGCTTGTGGCTCGGTGGTACACCTCCGAGTGGCCGAGCTGGTACGGACCGGGCGGCCCTGGCGACATCAGCAAAGACTTGGAGGCCTTCGCCGCATCCGAGCAGAAGTTGCCGGTCGGTCTGGTGGTCTTCCAGCACGGGGTTCCAATCGGTGCCGCAGCATTGAAGGCCGAGTCCGTTCCTACTCACACACACCTGTCCCCATGGGCCGGCGCAGGGTTTGTGCTGCCAGAGTTTCGCGCCAGAGGAATCGGTTCAATCTTGCTCGCAGAACTGGTGGTAAAGGCACGTGAGCTTGGCTACCAGCACGTCTATTGCGGCACGAACACGTCTCAGTCACTGCTTGCCAGAGCCGGTTGGTCCGTAGTGGAACTCACGCAGCATGAAGGCACAACGCTCACCATCTTTAGCAGTGCGGCCTAACCCTTCGCTCAAGCGGACGCATTGCGGCATGCCGCGCATGGCCCTCATTTCATTCTGGGCCATGCGCGTCCTGCCGCAATGCGCCGCTTAGCTCAAACGTTAGGCGTCATTTCTGGGCCAGCCGCCAGGCCTCAGCGATATAGACGGAGCCGTCGTGCGTCTCGCCGGTCTTCGTGTCCACGTAGCGTTTCCACGAGTCCCCGAGCCTCGTGATGTCCATGAGGTTGCTGCGGTCGAGGTCAGTTGGCAGGCAGCTCGGCGGC
>JAUXVE010000143.1 GCA_030680415.1 Rubrivivax sp. | reverse complement strand
CCGGCCGCGGCGGCGCGCCGGGGCGCACCGGGCGGCGGGTGGGGTCGCGCGCAACGGGGCGCGCGGTGAGCTTGGGGCGGTCGGCCATGGCGTGATTGGACCATGGCCGGCGCGCGCGCACGCCGCTCGCCGTCAACGGCTATCGTGCGCGGTGAAGTCCGCAACCAGGCCGATGTCGCCCCCCACCCTGTTCATTTCCTGCCTGCTGTGGCTGGCCGCGGCCGCCGCGGCCGCCGCCCCGGCACTGCCGCCTGCCTTGCAGGCCGAGCTCGACGCCGCCGTGCTGGCCTACGAGTCCCGGCACATCGCCCCGGCGCGCGCCGCCTTCGAGTCCCTGGCACGCCGCCAGGTGCCGGCGGCGCAATACAACCTCGCCGTGATGCACCTGCGCGGTGAGGTCCCCCAGCCCGATCTCGCCCTGGCGCAGGCACTGTTGACACGCGCCGCCAGCAGCGGCTTCGTGACGGCGCAGCTGGCGCTGGCACAGGGCCTGGAAAACGGCGACCTGGGTGCGCGCGACCTGTTGCTGGCGCACCGCTGGTACGCGCTGGCCGCTGCCGGCGGCAGCGTCGATGCCCAGGTCGCGATGGGTACCGCACACTACCTCGGCCGCGGCCTGCCCAAGGATCCGGCACGCGCCGCGCACTGGTTCCGCGAGGCCGCCAGGGGCGGCGACGTGGGGGCGATGTACCTGCTGGCCTCGATGGTCGAGCAGGGCGACGGTGTCGAGCGCGACCTGCGCCTGGCGCGCTACTGGTACGACATCGCGGCGCGCAACGGCGACGAGGCGGCGCCAGGCAAGGTGCGGGAACTGGACGCGCGGCTGGCGCTGCCGCCGCGCTGATGCTGCCGCTGCGGGCGGCGCGGGCTAGAGGACGACCTTCACCAGCGGATGCGTGCTCAGCGTGCGGTACAGCTCGTCGAGCTGGGCGCGGCTGGTGGCGGTGATGGTGACGGTCAGGCCCAGGTACCTGCCGCCCCTGCTGGGCCGGCGTTCGATGGTGGCTGCGTCGAAGGCCGGGTCGAACTGGCGCGCCACGGCAATCACCGCTGCCTCGAACCCTTCGACCTGTTCGCCCATCACCTTGACGGGAAAGGCGCTGGGGTAGGGAATGAGGCTGTCGTCGCCGGCCGCCGCCATCACAGGGACATCGTCAGCTTGGCCTGCTGGTAGGCCTCGTACAGCCGTGCGTACACCGGCCCCGGCTTGCCGCGCAGGGCGCCGTGGCCGACGCCTTCGCCGTCGATGCGCGTCACCGGCAGGATCTCCTTGGTGGCCGAACTCAGCATCACCTCGTCGGCGGCCAGCACGTCGGCCTCGGAGATCGGACGCAGGTTGTAGGCGATGCTGTATTCCTCGCACAGCTCGTGCAGCAGCTCCACGCGTATGCCCTCCAGCATGTGCTCGCTCTTGGGCGGGCCGAGCAGCGCGCCTTCGTGCACGATCCAGACGTTGCTGGCCGCCGCTTCGGTGAGCCAGCCGTCGCGGAACATGATCGTCTCCAGCGCGCCGCGGTCGGCCGAGATCTGCCGCGCCAGCACGTTGCCCAGCAGGCTGATGCTCTTGATGTCGCCGCGCTCCCAGCGGAAGTCGCGCGCGGTGACGCAGCTCACGCCCTGGTGGCGCTGCTCTGCCGTCGCCGGCTTCATCGGGTTGACCATCATGAACACGGTGGGCGTGAGGCCCGGCGGCATGACGTGGTCGCGCGGCGCCACGCCGCGCGTGACCTGGATGTAGACCAGCAGGTCGTCGCTGCCGGTGGCATCGGCCACGCTGGCCAGCAGGCGGCGGCACAGCGCCAGCCATTCGTGGTCGCTGTGCGGGTTGCCGATGCGCAGCTTGGACAGGGAGCGGTTCAGGCGCGCCATGTGTTCGTCGAAGCGGAACAGGCGCCGGCCGTAGACCGGCACCACCTCGTAGATGCCGTCGCCGAAGATGAAGCCGCGGTCGAGCACGCTGACCTTGGCCTGCGAGATCGGCGTGTATTCGCCGTTGAGGTAACACAGCAGATCGTTCATGTGCATGGGCCCGTTGCTGCCCGGGATTGTGTCACGCAGGGGGGCCTGCGGCGCCTCAGACGCGGCGGCGCAGCAGGGCACCGGCGTGCCCGTGCGCAACCTCGCCGTGGTCCACCGCCAGCTGCCCGTTGACCAGCACCCAGGCGATGCCCAAAGGGGCCGCGGTGGGGTCGGCGTAGGTCGCGCGGTCGGCGACCGCGCCGGCGTCGAACACCGTCACGTCGGCGCTGCAACCCGGCTGCAGCAGGCCGCGCCCGGCGAGGCCGAAGCGGCGCGCCGTCAGGCCGGTCATCTTGTGCACCGCGGCCTCGAGCGCGAGCAGGCCGCGCTCGCGTGCGCAATGACCCAGCACGCGCGGGAAGGTGCCCCACAGCCGCGGGTGCGGCACGCCGTCGCCGGGCAGGCCGTCGGAGCCGATCATGGCCAGCGGGTGCGCCAGGATGCGCTCGACATCGGCGTCGCTCATGGCGAAGTAGATCGCGCCGCCGGGCATCAACGCCGCGGCCAGCGCCTCGGGTGCGATGCCGCGCTCGGCGGCCATCCGGCGCAGCGAACGGCCGGCGGCCTGCGGCTCGGGCTGCGACCAGGTGACCTGCACGTCGGTGCAGGCGGCCACGCGCTCGGGCAGCAGCATGGTCGAGCTGGCGGCATAGGGATAGCAGTCGAAACACACCGATTGCGTGCGCGCGGCGTCCTCGATCAGCGCCAGCGTCTGCACCGAGCGGCCGTGGTTGGCCGCGCCCATCAGCTTGTGGTGCGACAGCACCAGCGGCACGTTCAGCGCGCGGCCGACGGCCAGGGCTTCGCGCAAGGCGTCGTCGATGCGGTCGCCTTCGTCGCGCAGGTGCATGGTCACGATGCCGGCGCCGCCGGCCAGCGGCGCGCCGACGTCGATCAGCTCCTGCGTGGTGGCGGCCCGTGACGGCGGGTAGTAGACGCCGGTGGACATGCCGATGGCGCCTGCGGCCAGCGCCGCGGCGACGCCGGCGCGCATGCGCTCGGTCTCGGTGGCGTTGGCAGCGCGGCCGAGGTCGGCCACCGCGCCGACACGCAGCGTGGTGTGGCCCACCAGCAGCGCTGCGTTCAGCGCCGGGCGTGCCGCCTCGACGGCGCGCACGTAGTCGGCGAAGCTGGCGTGGAAGGACGCCTGCATCACGTCCAGCGGCGGCGGCGGGTGGCCGTGCACCAGCGGCGCCAGGCTGATGCCGCAGTTGCCGGTGACGACCGTCGTCACGCCCTGCAGCAGCTTGGGGTGGCGCGCCGGGTGCTCGAGCAGCAACTGGTCGTCGTGGGTGTGGCTGTCGATGAAACCGGGGGCGACGATGTGGCCGCCGGCGTCGAGCCGCCGTCGCGCGGGCATGCCGGCGAGGTCGCCCACCGCCACGATGCGGTCGCCCGTGATGCCGACATCGGCCGCGCGCCGCGGCGCGCCGCTGCCGTCGATGACCACGCCGCCGGCGATGACGATGTCGAGCATGGCCGCGTGCGCAGGCGCTACTTGATCCAGAGCCGGATGGCGTCCCAGGCGCGGCCGAGGATGCCGGCCAGCCCCACCGGCTCCAGCACCACCAGCGGCACCGTTGCCACGGCCGTGCCGGCGGCGGTGGTGACCGTGATGCTGCCCACGCGCTGGCCCTGCGTCAGCGGTGCCAGCAGCGGGTCGGTGCGCTCCACGGTGGTCTTGAGCTTGTTGCCTTCGCCCTTGGGCACGGTGACGTAGAGCGCGCCCGCTGCGCCGAGCTTCGCTTCGGCGCGGTCACCCTTCCACACCGGCACGGTGGCCACCGCCTGGTTGGTGTCGAACAGGCGCACCGCGTCCCAGGCCTGCCAGCCCCAGTTGAGCAGCTTCTGGCTCTCGGAGGCGCGCGCCTGGCGCGAAGCCGCGCCCAGCACCACGCTCAGCAGGCGGCGTTTGCCGTTGGGCATCTCGCGCACGCTGCTGGTCACCAGGCACCAGCCGGCGGCGTCGGTGTAGCCGGTCTTCATGCCGTCCACCGTGGGGTCGCGGCCGAGCAGCAGGTTGCGGTTGTCCTGCTTGATGTTGTTGTAGGTGTACTGCCGCACGGCGTAAATGGGGTGGAAGTCGGGGTGCTCGGCGATGATCTTCGCCGCCACCACGGCGACGTCGCGCGCGCTGCTGTAGTGGCCGGATTCGGTCATGCCGGTGACGTTCCTGAACTGCGTGTTCTTCAGACCCCAGGCCTGGGCCTGTCGGTTCATCATGTCGACGAAGGACTCCACCGAGCCGGCCACGCCCTCGGCCAGTGCCACCGCGGCGTCGTTGCCGCTTTGCACGATCAGGCCGCGCAGCAACTCGCTCACCTTGGGCGTCATCGTGGTGTCGATGAACATCACCGAGGCGCCGCCCTTGCGCTCGTTCCAGGCGCGCACCGACACCGGCAGCGTCTGCTCGAGGTCGAGCTTCTTGTCGCGCAGCGCGTTGAAGACCAGGTAGGCCGTCATCAGTTTGGTCAGCGAGGCCGGCTCGGCCTGGGCATCGGCGTCGCGTTCGGCGAGCACCTGCTGGCTCGTGAGGTCGATTAGCAGGTATTGGCGCGCCGCGATCTCGGGCGGCTGCGGTGTCTGCGCGTGGGCGGTAGCGACGAAGGCGGCAAGCAGGAAGGCAAGGAACGGTTTCATCGGGTCTCAGGGTGGGGTGCGCGGGTGCCAGGCACTCGTCACGATACGTTTGAGCAAGGTCATCTGCCCGTGGAAGAAGTGGCCGGCGCCGGGCACCACCGTCACCGGCAGGGCCTGCGGGCGCGCCCAGTCGAAGACGGCGGCCAGCGGCACCACGTCGTCGGCCTCGCCGTGGATGACGAGCGTGTCGGCCGGCACGGCGGCGACGTCGAAGGTCTGCACCGCCGGGCCGACCAGCACCAGGCGTTCGGCAGCTTCGCCGGCCGGCAGCCGGGCGGCGGCCTGCGACGCGACATAGGCACCGAAGGAGAAGCCGCCGACCACCAGCGGCTGGCCCGGTGCGCGGTGGGCCTGGATCACCGCCAACGCGTCGTCGACTTCGCCGCTGCCGTGGTCCCAGTGGCCGGCCGAGGCGCCGATGCCGCGGAAGTTGAAGCGCACGCTGGTGTAGCCCAGGCCCACCAGGGTGCGCGCCAGCGTCTGCACGATCTTGTTGTCCATGGTGCCGCCGTGCTGCGGGTGCGGGTGGCACAGCACCGCCAGGCCGCGCGTGGCGCCCTGGGCCAGTTCATCGATGGCGCATTCGATGGCGCCGGCCGGGCCGGCGATGGCGCTGCGCCGGGTGTGCGCATTCATCGGCCCACGTCGGCGGGCAGCAGCAGCCGCTCGACGACGCGGCCCTGAGTCAGGTGCACGTCGACGATCTCGTCGATGTCGCTCTGGTCGACGTAGGTGTACCAGGTGCCTTCGGGGTAGACCACCGCCACCGGCCCGCCGGCGCAGCGGTCCAGGCAACCGGCCTTGTTGATACGCACACCGCCCGGGCCGGCCAGGCCCGCGGCCTTGACGCGCGACTTGCAGTGCTCGAACGCCGCCTGGGCGTCGTGGCTGGCGCAGCAGGCTTCGCCGTTCGTGCGCTCGTTGAGGCAGAAGAACAGATGGTGCTTGTAGTAACTCATGCCCGGGATTGTAGGCAGCGCCCCCGCCGGCGCCGGCGCTCAGCGGCGCAGGCCCAGCCGCGACAGCATCCAGCCCATCGCGGCATAGGGCCACAGCCAGCCGATCCACTGCGCCAGGCCGTGAAAGCGCACGAACTGGCCCTGCTCCCAGGCCTGCAGGCTCTGCGCGAAATAGGGGTCGTCGGGCGCCTGCGCGACGCCGACCACCAGGCCCGTCAGCACCACCAGCCCGACGCCGGGCACCAGACGTGGCGGCAAGGGCGCCAGCAGCACGGCCAGCAGCGCGCCCAGGCCCAGGCCGGGCAGGGTGACCGGCGACAGCCAGGCCAGCGCGTGCGCGGGGCCGAAGTTCAGCAGCGTCGACAGCGTCATGCCGCCGACACCCAGCGCGCAGGCGCCGGCCGCCATCGCCACGCGCCGCCAGCCGGGGGCCACGATGCCGTAGGCCAGCAGGCAGGGCGCGAGCAGTCCGCAGGCGACGATCAATGCCTCGGTCAACGGCCGCAGCGCCTCGACCGGCGGCGCAGGCGCGGCCAGCAGCTGGTAGGCGGCATCGGCCCAGGGCACGTCGTGCAGCCAATCGGCCAGCGTCTCGCGCAGCCGCTCGTCGACCTGGCCCAGCCCGAAGCTCACCGGCGCCGGGAACAGCAGCGCCACCGGCCACAGCGCCAGCAGCGCCAGCGCGCCGGCACTGTCGCGTGCGAACCAGCGCTCGCGCAGGGCATGCCAGCGGTCGACCAGCCCCACCGCGTGCCACAGCCCCGCCAGCAGCGCGCCGCACAGCGCGCCGGCACTGTTCAGCGCCAGGTCCTTGAGCGACGGATGGCGGCCGGGAACGAAATGCTGCAGCACCTCCATCGCGTACGACAGCAGGGCCGGGGCCGCCACCGCCAAAGCCAGCGTGCCCAGCACGCGCACGCCGCTGCGGCGCGCGGCGATCAGCAGCAGCGCGCCCAGCGGCAGGTAGCCCAGCAGGTTGGACCAGAGGTCGAAGTCGTGGCGCCACGGCGGCCAGGCGAGCACGGCCATCGTGGGCAAGGTCTGCCCTGGCGGCCAGCGCCAACCGGTGAAGGGATACAGGCTGGCGTAGAGCACCAGCGCCGCATACGCCAACGCCAAGGGCGTGGCCGAGCTGCGGTGGCGGACGGCGGCCATCGTCGGCTAGAACGGCTTGACCACCACCGGCGCCCGCTGGGCACGCATCCGGCCGCTGCCGTTGCCGACCCCGTGGCCCGGCCACGAGAACAGCCCCAGCGCCAGCGCCGGCACCATCAACAGGCTGGAGAAGCGGTACAGCTTGCGCGCCATCAGCAGCAGCCGTTCGCGCTCGGCATGGCTGTCGGCTGGCACCATGGCCAGGTTGACGAACAGCCGCGGCAGGTAGAACAGGCCGGCGAACCAACTCGCGACGAAAACGATATGGAAAGCCTTGATCCAGAGATACGCACCGCTCATCGGACCATTATCACGAGGCCCGCGGCGCAGCCAAAAAAAGCGGCCCCGACACGGGGTCGGGGCCGGCAAGCCTTATCGCTGTCATCACGCTAAGGCACCTGCTCAGGGAGGAAAAGCAGGGAACGACAGCCTCGCGGCTATCATTCACCGAGCACTTTAGCAGAACGAATTCGCCGTCGCCAGAGCGGCCGAGCCGCAGCCCGCGGCGGTTCGCGACACCAGCGCAGGAGTCCCCCTTGATCACGCCCCCGCCCTTCCCGGCCAGCCGCCCGCGCCGCTTGCGCCGCGACGCCTACACGCGCGACCTGGTGCGCGAAAACCGCCTCGCCAGCGCCGACCTGATCCTGCCCGTGTTCCTGCTCGACGGCCACGGCCTGGTGCAGGACGTGGCCAGCATGCCGGGTGTGCAGCGGCGCAGCCTCGACGGCCTGTTTGCCGTCGCCGAAGAGTGCGTCGCGCTCGGCGTGCCGGTGATGGCGCTGTTTCCCGTCATCGACCCGGCGCTGAAGACGCCCGAGGGCAGCGAGGCCAGCAACCCCGAAGGACTGGTGCCGCGCGCAGTGCGTGAATTGAAGCAGCGCTTCCCGCAGCTGGGCCTGCTCACCGACGTGGCGCTGGACCCCTACACCAGCCATGGCCAGGATGGCCTGCTCGACGCCAGCGGCTACATCCTCAACGACGAGACGGTGGCGGTGCTGACCAAGCAGGCGCTGGTGCAGGCCGAGGCCGGCGTCGACATCGTGGCGCCCAGCGACATGATGGACGGCAGGATCGGCGCGATACGCAGCGCGCTCGAATCCAGGCGGCTGGTGCACACCCGCATCATGGCCTACAGCGCCAAGTACGCCAGCGCCTTCTACGGCCCTTTCCGCGACGCCGTGGGCAGCGCCGGCAACCTGGGCAAGAGCGACAAGAAGGTCTACCAGATGGACCCCGGCAACAGCAACGAGGCGCTGCGCGAGGTGGCGCTGGACATCGCCGAAGGCGCCGACATGGTGATGGTCAAGCCCGGCATGCCCTACCTGGACATCGTGCGCCGCGTCAAGGACGAATTCCGCGTGCCGACCTTCGCCTACCAGGTCAGCGGTGAATACGCGATGCTCAAGGCCGCGGCCGCCAACGGCTGGCTCGACCACGACGCGGTGATGATGGAAGCGCTGCTGGCGTTCAAGCGCGCCGGTGCCGATGGCGTGTTGACCTACTTCGCGCTGGAGGCGGCGCGCCTGCTGCGCGCGCGCTGATGCGAGTTTGCCACTGCCGCGGCGGCAACGGGCCATGAACCCCACCCGCCGCCAGCTCTGGGTGCTGGTGCTGCTGACGCTGGTGTGGGGCCTGAACTGGCCGGTCATGAAGCTGGGCGTGAGCGGCACGCCTGCCGCACCCGCGAGCTGGCCGCCGTTGACCTTCCGCGCGCTGTCGATGGTGTTCGGCCTGCCGGTGCTGGCCGCCGCGCTGTGGTGGCTGAAGGTGCCTTTCCGCGTGCCGCGCGCGCTGTGGGGCGAGGTCGTCAAGCTGGCGCTGCCGAACATGATCGTCTGGCACGTCGTGGTCATCCTCGCGCTGCAGTCGCTGAGCTCGGGGCGTTCGGCGATCCTGGCTTACACGATGCCGGTGTTTTCGGCGCTGTGGGGCGTGGCGGTGTTCGGCGACCGGCTCGGCCTGCGTCCGTCTGTCGGCGTGGCGGCGGCTGGGCTGGGCGTGGTGCTGCTGCTGTGGAGCGAGTTCTCCAGCCTCAGCGGTGCGCCGCTGGCGGCGCTGGCGATGCTCGGCTCGGCCTGCATCTGGGGCCTGGGCACGCACCTGCTGCGGCGCTCGACGGCGCCGCTGGCGCTGTTGACGCTGGTGTTCTGGATGACGGCGCTGGCCGCCGGCGTGGTGCTGCTGCTGGCCTGGGTCTTCGAGCGCCATGCATGGCGCTGGCCGACGCCTGCGGTGGCCTGGGCGATCGTCTACAACGCGGTGGCCGTGTTCGGCTTCGCGCATGCGGCCTGGTTCTACCTCGCGCGCAGCATGCCGCCGGTGGCGTCGACGATCAGCGTCATGATGATCCCCGTGCTGGGCACCTTCAGCGGCGCCTGGGCGCTGGGCGAGGCACTGCACTGGCAGGACTTCGCAGCCATGGCGCTGATGGTGCTGGCCATCGGCGCCGTGTTGTGGCGGCAGACTACAGCTGGCGCTGACGCGCCAGCGGCGGGTTCTTCGCGAAGTAGCGCCTGATGCCGGTCGCCAGGGCCTCGACCAGTTGCCGGCGGTAGCCCGGGTCGCGCAGCTGGGCCTCCTCCTGCGGGTTGGAAATGAAGGCCGTCTCGACCAGGATGCTGGGGATGTCGGGTGCCTTGAGCACGGCGAAGCCGGCCTGCTCGACATGCCGCTTGTGCAGACGGCCGACGCGGCCGATGCGCGAGAGCACCTCGCTGCCGAGCTTGAGGCTGTCCTTGATCTGCGCCGTGGTGCTCATGTCGAGCATGGCCTGCAGCAGTTGCGCGTCCTTCACCTGCGCGACGTTGACGCCGCCCACCTGGTCGGCCGAGTTCTCGCGCGCTGCCATCCAGCGCGCCGCCGTGCTGCTGGCGCCCTGGGTGGACAGCGCGAAGACGCTGGCGCCACGCGCCTCGGGGCGCATGAAGGCGTCGGCGTGGACGCTGACGAAGAGATCGGCCTGCACGCGGCGCGCCTTGCGCACGCGCTCGTGCAGCGGCACGAAGAAGTCGGCGTCGCGGGTGAGCATGGCGCGCATGTTGGGCAGCGCGTCGATGCGGTCGCGCAATTGCAGCGCGATGGCCAGCACGACGTCCTTCTCGCGCAGGCCGGTGGGGCCGATCGCGCCCGGGTCCTCGCCGCCATGGCCGGGGTCGATGGCGACGATCACGAGGCGGTCGACCTCGCGGCGCTCGGCGGCGGTGGCCGGCGGCGGCGGGGCCGGCGTCGTCAGCGCGACAGCGGGTGGCGGTGCCACTCCGGCTGGCGCGGGCACCGACGTCGTCGGCGCAGGCAGCTGTGGCGTCTTCTCGATGCGCGCGATGAGCTCGCCCAGGGCGTCCTGCACCGCCTGCGCGGCGCGCTCCTCGGCGGCCTCCTTGTCGCGGATGAGGGCCAGCAAGGGGTCGGCTTCCTGCACCGGGTAGAGGTCGAACACCAGCCGGTGCTGGTAGGCCGCCACCGGCGCCAGCGTGAATTGCTCGGGCCGCACCGCCTGCTTGAGGTCGAACACCAGCCGCACCACCCGCGGCTGGAACTGGCCCACGCGAACGCCGGCGATGTAGGGGTCGTCGGGGCGCACCTTGCCGACCAGCTCGCGCAGCGCGGCCTTGAGCTCCAGGCCGTCGATGTCGACGACCAGCCGGTGCGGCGCCTCGACGAGGAGGTGCGCGGCCGCCAGCGGCACGTCGGACTCGATGGTGACTCGCGTGTAATCCTGGGCCGGCCACACGCGCACGGCCACGATGCTGGCACCGTTGGCGCCGCGGGCGAGTCGAGGCACACCGAGCAGCAGCACCACGCGACCCATGGCGCGCAGTGCGCGGCGGCGCGCCGGGTCCATCACCGCAGCAGCGCCGCGCCGCGCGGCGTCGCGGCCTCGGCACGCACCCGGCGCATGTCGCCACGCAGGGGTTCGATGTCCAGGCGCAGGTCGGGCGGCGGCAGCATCCCGGCGGCCTTTTCGGGCCACTCGGCGAGCTTCAGGCCGGGGGCGGCGAAGACCTCGCGAAAGCCCGCATCGGCCCACTCGCGCGGGTCGTCGAAGCGATAGAAGTCGAAATGCGAGATCACCAGCCCGGGCAGCGCATAGGGCTCGAGCACGGTGTAGGTGGGGCTCTTGATGCGACCGGCCACGCCCAGCGCACGCAGCAGGTGGCGCACGAAGGTGGTCTTGCCGGCGCCCAGCGGGCCGCGCAGTTCGATGTAGGCGTCGGCGAGGGCAGGGCGCGGTGCCAGAGACGCCGCGAAGGCCGCGCAGGCCGCTTCGTCGGGCCAGTGCAGCGTGCGGGTTTCTAGAATCGGCGCATGCGCGTTCAGCATCGGTTCGACGGGCAGGCGCTGGTGCAGCGGCTGCGGGGGTGGGCGCGTGAGCTGGGATTCTCCCAGATCGGGGTCGCCGGCGTCGATCTGCACAACGCCGAGCAGGGCTTGCTCGACTGGCTGGCCGCCGGCTTCCACGGCGGCATGGGCTACATGGCCGCGCACGGACTGAAGCGCGCACGGCCGGCCGAGCTGGTGCCAGGCACCGTGCGCGTGATCAGCGCGCGCCTGGACTACCTGCCGCGTGACGCCGCCGCGCACTGGATCGCCGGCGAGGAAGCGGCGCTGCGCGACCCGCAGCGCGCGGTGGTCTCGGTCTATGCCCGTGGCCGCGACTACCACAAGGTGCTGCGATCGCGGCTGCAGCGCCTGGCCGAACGGCTGGCGGCCGAGGTCGGCCCGCTGGGTCACCGCGTCTTCACCGACTCGGCGCCGGTGCTCGAAGTGGAGCTGGCCACGCGCGCCGGCCTGGGCTGGCGCGGCAAGCACACGCTGGCGCTGGCGCGCGGCGCGGGGTCGATGTTCTTCCTGGGCGAGCTCTTCGTCGACCTGCCCTTGCCCGTCGACGCGACGGCCAGCGCCCATTGCGGCACTTGCCGTGCCTGCATCGACGTCTGCCCGACGCAGGCCATCGTGGCGCCCTATCGGCTCGACGCGCGGCGCTGCATCAGCTACCTGACGATCGAACACGCGGCAGCGATCCCGCTCGAGCTGCGGCCGCTGATCGGCAACCGCATCTACGGCTGCGACGACTGCCAGCTCACTTGCCCGTGGAACAAGTACGCGCAGCGCTCGGCGCTGCCCGATTTCGACGAGCGTGAAGGCCTGGGCCACGGCACGCTGCTGGCGCTGTGGGCGTGGAGCGAAACCGACTTCCTGCGCCGCACCGAGGGCAGCGCGATCCGGCGCATCGGCTGGGCGCGCTGGCGGCGCAACCTCGCGGTGGCGCTGGGCAATGCCTGGCGCGCCAGCGGTGACACCGAGGTGGCGCAGGCGCTGGCCGCGGCGCGTGACGGCGCGGACATCGGCGTGCAGGAACACATCGCCTGGGCGCTGGCGCAGCGCAGTCACTGAGCCAGCGCGCGCCACAGCGCCAGCCAGGCCGGCAGCGCCACCATGCCGATCAGCGTCGACAGCGTCACCAGACCGGCCGTGTAGGCGCCGTGGCCGCCCATGCGCACCGCCAGCACGTAGGCGCTGGACGCGGTGGGCATGGCCGCGAAAGCCATCACGATGGCCTGCTGCCCGCTGGGCAGCGCCGTCACCATGACGAGCACCAGCGCCACGGCCGGCAGCAGCAGGTGGCGGATCGACATCAGCGCCGCGGCCAGCCTCGGCCCTTCGCGCAGGGCACCAAATTGCAGCCCGGCGCCGACGGCCATCAGCCCCAGCGGCAGCGCCGCGGCGCCCATGCGTGCCAGCGTGGTGTCGGCCAACCCGGGCAACCGCAGCCCCAGCAGGTTGCACAGGAGTCCGGCACCGGTGGCCAGGATCAGCGGGTTGCGCGCCAGTTCGCGCAAGTAGCCCTGGCCACCGTGGCGCGCCAGCGGCCACACCGCAGCCACGTTGCACAGCGGCACGCACACCGACATGATGAGCGCCGTCCAGGCCACGCCCTGCGTGCCGGCCAGCCGCTCGGCCATGGCCAGCGCGACGTAGGAGTTGAAGCGGAAGGCGGTCTGTGCGCCCGAGGCATGCAGCCGCGCATCGACGCCCGGCCACGCCCGCAAGGCGTACGCCGCGGCCACGCCCACGGCGACGATGGCCAGTCCGCTGGCCGCCAGCGGCAGCGCGCTGCCGAGGGAAATCGGATTGCGCAGGATCGAAGTGAACAGCAGCGCCGGAAACAGCAGGTAGTAGACCAGGCGCTCGGCGCCGTCCCAGACCGGCCGGTTCAGCGGCGTGTAGCGGCAGATCAGCCAGCCGACGACGATGAGCGCGAAGTCGGGCAGCAGCAGCAGGGCGTCGGACATGGGCCGCTAGTATCGGGGCTGGTTCGCGGCGGTGGGGCCGGTGCCCGACAGCGCCGGTGCCGGGCGGCGCGTCGTCGCCCGGGTCCTGCCGTGCGTTGTATCGGGACCCGCCTCAGAGAAGCCCATGCCCATGCTGCCCTTGACACGTCGCCAGTTGCTGATCGCCACCGCGGCTGTGCCCTGGCTGGCGCGCGCCCAGACCGCGCCCTTGCTGGTGGAGGGCCAGCCCTTTGCGCGCCAGGTGGTGGTGGCCGGAACGGCATTGCGGCTCAACGGCACCGGCGTGCGCGCGGTGGCCTGGTTCAAGGGGTATGCGGCGGGGCTGTATTTGACCGGCCGCGCCACCACGGCAGCGCAGGCGGTGGCCATGCCCGGCCCCAAGCGCCTGCAGATGCGCATGCTGCAGGAGGTGCCGGCCGCCGAGTTCGTGAAGGCCTTCAACAAGGGCATGGTGCGCAATGCCGGCGGCGCCGAGGTCGAGCGCCTCGCGCCGCGCATGGCGCAATTCGAAGCGCTGATCGAGCAGACCGGCACGGTGCGCCCGGGGGATGTCGTGAACCTCGACTTCGCCCCCGCGCTGGGCACGCTGTACAGCTTCAACGGCACACAGCGCGGTGAGGCCATCCCGGGTGAGGACTTTTACGCCGTCCTCCTGCGCTCCTTCGTCGGCGACCACCCCTACGACAAGAAGCTCAGGGCGGGCCTGCTCGGCGGCGCTTGAGCCTGTGAAGGACCTGCGCCTGCCTGCAGCCGGTCTGGCGTCGATCGACCGCTTCATCGACGCGCTGTGGATCGAGGACGGCCTGGCGCCGCTGACGCTGGCCGCCTATCGGCGTGACCTCGGCCTGTATGCGGCCTGGCTGCACGCCGCGGCGGCCAAGGCGCTGGACCAGACCACGGAGGCCGACCTGCTGGGTTTCATCGCCGAACGCCACGCCGCCACGCGCGCCACCACCGCCAACCGGCGTTTGACGGTGTTCAGGCGCTACTTCCGCTGGGCGGTGCGCGAGCACCTGGTGACGGCCGACCCGACGCTCAAGCTGCTGGCCGCGCGCCAACCCCTGCGCGTGCCCAAGACGCTGAGCGAAGCGCAGGTGGAGGCGCTGCTGGCCGCGCCTGACAACGAGACCCCGCTGGGCCGGCGCGACCGCACGATGATCGAGCTGATGTACGCCAGCGGCCTGCGCGTGAGCGAACTGGTGTCCTTGAAGACCGTGCACCTGGGCCTGGACGAAGGCGTGCTGCGCGTCATGGGCAAGGGTGCGCGCGAACGCCTGGTGCCCTTTGGTGCCGAGGCGCACGAATGGCTGCGGCTGTACCTGGGCAGCGCGCGCGGCGCGATCCTGGGTGCGCGCGCCAGCGACGCGCTGTTCGTCACCGTGCGCGGTGCGGCCATGACGCGGCAGATGTTCTGGCGCCTGATCAAGCGCTACGCCGCGGCCGCCGGCATCACCGCGCCCTTGTCGCCGCACACCTTGCGCCATGCCTTCGCCACCCACCTGCTGAACCATGGCGCCGACCTGCGCGCGGTGCAGATGCTGCTCGGGCACGCCGACATCGGCACCACCACGATCTACACCCACGTCGCGCGTGAAAGGCTGCGCCAGTTGCACGCGGCGCACCACCCGCGCGGTTGAGAGACCTATGCGCCGCTTGGCGGCGCCGGCTTGTGCCTCGGAACCGCCGGCATTGCCCCCTCTCCCACTTGTGGGAGAGGGTTGGGGTGAGGGTCGTGCGTGCCGCTCCCACCCTCACCCCAGCCCTCTCCCGCCCAGGCGGGAGAGGGGGCCATACAGCTCACATTGGCGCAGGTTCCTGGGTAGGGCAGACAGAGCAAGACAGCGTGTGGCCGAGAGACTCTCGGACTCAGCTGGCGACGCGGTTGCGCCCGCCGTGCTTGGCGGAATAGAGCATCTGGTCGGCCGCGCCCAGCAGCGCACGCGCGTCGGGCATGGTCGGCACGAGCTGCGCGACACCGAAGGACGCCGTCTGCCGGTGCTGTTCGCGGTGCGTGCCGCCGGCGTCGTTCACGTCCAGCAAGAACAACTCGGCGGCCACGGCGGCGCGCATGCGCTCGGCAAGGTCCAGCGCGGCGCGCAACCCGGTTTCCGGCAGCACCACGACAAACTCCTCGCCACCGGTGCGGCCGAGGATGTCGCTGCCCCGCACCTTCGTCTTCAGGGCTGCCGCCGCAACGCGCAGCACGATGTCCCCGCCGTTGTGGCCAAAGCGGTCGTTCACCGCCTTGAAGCGGTCGAGGTCGATGCACACCACGCTGAGCGGCTGGCCGGTGCGGTGTGCGCGGCGGACTTCGCGCTCCAGCGCCTCGAGAAGATAGCGCTTGGTGTAGACATCGGTGCTTGCGTCCACCGTCGCCAGGCGGTAGGTGCGGTCGTGCAACAGTGCGTCCAGGCTCTGGCGCTCGTAGAACTTGAGCACCACGTTGCCCAGGCTGATCAGGTCGCCGTCCTGCAGCGCCCTGGCTGCGCCCAGGCGCACGCCATTGACATGCGTGCCGTTCACAGAGCCGCGGTCGTGCAGCATGAAGTGGTCGCCTTCGTGCAGCAGTTCGGCGTGGCAGCGGCTGACGCCGGGGCTGTCGATGCAGACCTCGCAGCTCGGTGATCGGCCCAGCACGGTACGCCCGCCGGGCAGGGCAAAGCGCCTGCCGGCGTCGTCGCCGCTGTACAGGATCAGGCAGGCTTGCTGTTGGTCTGCATCGGACAACGCCTGCATGACCGTCGCATCGCCTTGCTTGAGCCAGATGGTCGACGGCGGCTCCCAGTGCTCGGGCAGGTGGGGCTGGGATTGCGGCGGCGAAGAGGCGGATGCGGGCATGGGCAGCCAGTTTCCTTGGGCGGCCGGACGCGGCCTGCTCTGATACCGCGTTATCGGCTCAGGCCGCGCCGACTTGACCCCGGCAGCTTGTCGATCGACGCCGTGGACCCGGCGGCGGGGCCCAGCCGCAGACGCTCCATCGAATCGCCACCGGGCAGAATGCGCGCATGCCCTTGATCGCCATCGTGCTGGTGCTGCTGGCCGCGCTGGCGCACGCGATCTGGAACCTGGTGGCCAAACGGGCCGGCGGCGACCAGCGCTTCATCCTGCTCACCAGCCTGATGACGAGCGTGATCTGGCTGCCCGCGGGCCTGTGGTTCGGCTGGGACGAGGTGCCGCGCTGGGGCTGGGCCGAGTGGGGCGTCGTCAGCGCCAGCGCCGTCGTGCACCTGCTGTACTTCAGCGCGCTGCTCAAGGGTTACCGCGTCGCCGACCTGTCGGTGGTCTACCCGCTGGCCCGTGGCAGCGGGCCCTTGTTGACGGCCATGTGTGCGGTGCTGCTGCTGGGTGAGCGGCTGTCCGCGCTGGGCCTGCTGGGCGTTCTCGGCGTGTGCGGGGGCGTGTTTCTCATCGCCGGCGGCACGGCGCTGTGGCGGCAGGGGCACGATCCGGCAGCGCGCGAGCGCGTCCGCCTGGGCGTGCGCTGGGGCCTCGTCACCGGCGCCATGATCGCCGGCTATTCGGTGATCGACGGCTACGCCATCAAGGTGCTGGCCATCGGCCCGGTGATCTTCGACTACGCCTGCAACGTGCTGCGCGTGCCGCTGCAGCTGCCCACGCTGTGGGGCCAGCGTGCCGCACTGGGCTCGGCATGGCGGCGGCAATGGAAACACGCGCTGGTGGTGTCGACGCTGGGGCCGCTGGCCTACATCCTGGTGCTCTACGCGCTGCAGTTGGCGCCGCTGTCGCACGTGGCACCGGCGCGTGAGGTGAGCATGCTGGTGGCCGCGCTGCTGGGCGGCCGGCTGCTCGGTGAGTCCGACGGCGGCCTGCGCCTGCTGGGCGCGGCCTGCATGGCCGGCGGCGTGATGGCGCTGGCCTGGGGCTGAGCGGGGCCTGCCGGCCGCACACTGCGGGCGTGGCTGCGCGTGCGCATGTCACGGTGGCGGCTCCCCTGCGGCGGCGCGCCTCAGGGCCGCCGCTGCGGTGTCGAACCCTGCGTGGAGCGGGCGGCCGGGGGCCTGGCTGCCGGTGGTGAAGGTCAAGGCCTACGACCTGCGCGGCCGCACCGTCTTCTCTTCCGACGCGCAGCAGATCGGCGAGGACAAGAGCGCCAACGCGGGGTTGCGCGGCGCGCTCGCGGGCCGGGCGGTCAGCGAGCTGACGCACCGCGACCGCTTCAGTGCTTTCGAGGGTGCCATCGAAGACCGCGACGTGCTGTCCACCTACATCCCGATGCGGCGCGTGCCGGGCGGCCCGCTGGTTGCGGTGTTCGAGGTCTACGGCGACATCACGCCGTTCCTGCAGCGCATCGTGCACACCCAGCGCCAGGCGGTGCTGGGCGTGCGCATGGCGATCGACGACTTCGGCACCGGCTACTCCAGCCTGTCCTACCTGAAGCGTTTCCCGATCCACACGCTGAAGGTCGACCGCTCCTTCGTCAAGGACCTGGGCCGCGACGCAGACGACGCCGCCATCGTGACCGCCGTCGTCGCCATGGCGCACGGCCTGAATCTGGCGGTCGTCGCAGAGGGCGTGGAGACCGCGGCGCAGGCACGCTACCTGCGCTCCTTGTCCTGCGACTTGGTGCAGGGCTTCCACTTCGGCCGGCCGATGGCGGCGGCGGACTTTGCCGCGCGGCTGCGCGCCGAGGCAGCGGCTGCGAACGCGGCGGGCGCTGCGGCTCGGCAGGCCCTACTGCCTGTGCCGGCCTGAGGCAGCGCCCGCGCCCGGGATCTGGCTGTCACGCGGCAACGCTTTCGCGCAGCGGCGGGAGTCAGCTACGCGACGAGGCCCTCCTGACCCTTCCTTTTTCCCGCGCCGAACAACCCCGCCAGCGCGATCCCGGCGAGCAGCAGTGAACCGGGTTCAGGAACGACTTGGCCGCCCGAGCCCCCCGTGCCGCCCGACCCAATGTTGACGCCCTGGTCATAGCCGCCGCTTCCATACCCGGTGTCACCGAGATCGCCGCAGCCGATGGAGATGGTGTCCTTGATCAAGGTCACTTGTGACTCGGCCGACGCGAGCCTGCCGCAACCCAGCGTCAACCCGCCGTTGCTGCTGATGAGTTGATTCGCGAAGACATTTCCCACGAGCGTATCGCCGTCAAGGGTCGCGGCACTGCCGACAGACCAATAGATCCCGACACCTGCACCGTCACCGACGTTGATTAGGTTTACGTCGGAACCCTCCGACATGATGAACGTGCTCGAGAACCGAAAACGCCATACCGCGGTGTTGCTGCCCCCGCCGTCGAGGGTGATGGCGGTCACCAAATTCGATGTCCCGGCGCCGACGTCATAGGTGCCCGGAGCGAAAACACCGCCATTGAACGCGTCGAGGTTCCCATCCCCAGCGGCAATGACATTGCCGGGAAGGGCCGCACCGGAATTCACGGCACCGATCGCAGCGTCGAGATCAAGCTGAGCCGCCTGCGCCAGCGCGGTGTTTGGCTGCAGCGATCCAGACGAGAAGATGTAGCCCCCGCCGACGGTGGCATTCGGGGCCGACCCCAGATTTCCGCCAATGGTGCTGGTGGGGACATTCGTCACTCCGGTGGCCCCGAGGACCGCGAAGCTCGCCAGATCCGAACCGAGAATCGGTGCAGCCGATACCGGCAAGGCGCCGAAGAGCGCACCGATGGCAGTCCACGAAATGGCCAAGAGACGTTTAGGCTTGTTCATTGTTTGCGCTCCGAGACCCTCGCTAGACCCTCGCTAGACCCCCATGGCCCGCAACCTCAAGCTGGAATCAGGATACGTCCTGCATCGGCCTTCTTCTGTGCGCTGTCGCACGCACCACGGTGTCTGTACGAGACTTCTCGTTGGGTACCCGGGCTCGTGTCTTCCGCTGGTCAGCAGCCGCGCACGGTCTGGTCGGTACGCCTTGGCGAGTCGCTGCGCTACGCCACTTCGGGGTTGAACATCGCCGCCAGGTGCGCCTCGCCGTGGCTGAGCACGAAGTAGCGGAAGGCCTCGGCGGCCGGCGACAGCAGCTTGGCGGCGCGGTTGACGATGTTCCAGCGCCGCATCAGCGGCAGGCCTTCCACCGTCGGCGCGGCGATGAGGCCGCTGCGCCACTCCAGGCCGATGGTGTGCAGCGACAGCAGGCTCACGCCCATGCCGGCCATCACCGCCTGCTTGATGGCTTCATTGCTCGGCATCTCCATGATGAAGGTCGGCTTCAGGCGGTACTGGTCCAGGTATTCCTGCAGCGCCGAACGGGTGCCCGAGGCCGGCTCGCGCACGATGAAAGGTTCGTTGGCCAGTGCCAGCGCCGGCACGCTCTCGGCGCGGGCGAAGCGGTGCGTGGGCGCCGTCACCAGCACATGCGGATGCATCGCGAAGGGCTCGGTGCGGCTGGCGAAGTCCACCGGCGCTCGCCCCATCACGCACAGGTCGACCTCGTTGGCCTCCATCATCGCCACCAGCTGCTCGCGGTTGCCCAGGCGCAGGCGGACGTCCACGGCAGGGTGCTCGGTGTGGAAGCGCGCCAGCAGCTGGGGCAGGAAGTACTTGGCGCTGCTGACCATGCCGATCGTCAGCCGCCCCGATTCGAGGCGCGAAAACCGGGCCATCGCGTCCTCGGCGTCCTTCAGCGTGCCCAGCAGGCGTCGCGCGTAGACCAGGAAATATTCGCCCGCGGTGGACAGCGTGATGCGCCGGTTGGCGCGGTCGAACAGCCGCTGGCCGACCTGCGATTCGATTTCCTTGATCTGCAGCGACACCGCCGGCGGCGTGAGGTGCAAGACTTCGGAGGCACGCAGCACGCTGCCCTGGCGCGCAACCTCGACGAAAACCCGCAACTGGCGGAAGGTGATGTGCATGGTTTAGCTGGAGCTAAATCAAAAGATTGGAAATTCTAACTTTCCTTTGTTTGCTCGTCTGCCTACAGTCTCGTCCAACCCCGCGACATGTCCCACTGCCTGGAGACTGCATGAACAAGCCCATCGAAGCCGGCGCCGCTGGCGCCAACGAGATCCTCGACAAGAAGCAGCGCTACAGCGCCGGCGTGCTGAAGTACCGGCAGATGGGTTACTGGGACGCCGACTACGTGCCCAAGGACACCGACACGCTGTGCCTGTTCCGCATCACGCCGCAGGAAGGCGTGGACCCGATCGAGGCCGCCGCCGCCGTGGCCGGCGAGTCCAGCACCGCCACCTGGACGGTGGTGTGGACCGACCGCCTGACCGCTTGCGACAGCTACCGTGCCAAGGCCTACAAGGTCGAGCCGGTGCCGGGCATCCCGGGGCAGTATTTCGCCTGGGTGGCCTACGACATCATCCTGTTCGAGGAAGGCTCGATCGCCAACATCACCGCCAGCCTGATCGGCAATGTCTTCAGCTTCAAGCCGCTGAAGGCGGCGCGCCTGGAAGACATCCGCATGCCGGTGGCGCTGGTCAAGACCTTCAAGGGCCCGCCGACCGGCCTGGTGGTCGAACGCGAGCGGCTCGACAAGTTCGGCCGCCCGCTGCTGGGCGCCACCACCAAGCCCAAGCTGGGCCTGTCGGCCCGCAACTACGGCCGCGTGATCTACGAAGGGCTGAAGGGCGGCCTGGATTTCATGAAGGACGACGAGAACATCAACTCGCAGCCCTTCATGCACTGGCGCGACCGTTTCCTGTACGTGATGGACGGCGTCAACAAGGCCAGTGCGGCCACCGGTGAAGTCAAGGGCAGCTACCTGAACGTCACCGGCGCGACGATGGAGGACATCTACGAGCGCGCCGAATTCGCCAAGGAACTGGGCTCGGTCGTGATCATGCTCGACCTGATCATCGGCTGGAGCGCCATCCAGAGCATGGCCAACTGGGCGCGCAAGAACGACATGATCGTGCACATGCACCGCGCCGGCCACGGCACCTACACGCGGCAGAAGAACCACGGCGTGAGCTTCCGCGTCATCGCCAAGTGGCTGCGCCTGGCTGGCGTGGACCACCTGCACACCGGCACGGCCGTGGGCAAGCTGGAAGGCGACCCGATGACGGTGCAGGGCTACTACAACGTCTGCCGAGACAGCTACACCAAGACCGACTACCCGCGCGGCCTGTTCTTCGACCAGGACTGGTGCGACATGAGGAAGGTCATGCCGGTGGCCAGCGGCGGCATCCACGCCGGGCAGATGCACCAGCTGATCGACCTCTTCGGCGACGACGTGATCCTGCAGTTCGGCGGTGGCACCATCGGCCACCCGGCGGGCATCCAGGCCGGTGCGGTGGCCAACCGCGTGGCGCTGGAAACCATGGTCAAGGCGCGCAACGAAGGCCGTGACATCAAGAACGAGGGCCCCGAGATCCTGCGCAAGGCGGCCGAGACCTGCACGCCGCTGAAGCAGGCCCTGGACACCTGGGGCGAGATCAGCTTCAACTACGCGTCCACGGATACGTCGGACTTTGCGGTCACCCCGTCGGTGGCTTGAAGGAGCAACACACCATGATGACCAACCCCACCGGCCGCATCACGCAAGGCCAGTTCAGCTTCCTGCCCGACCTCACGGACGCCGAGATCACGCTGCAGATCGAATACGGCCTTCGGCGCGGCTACGCCTGGAGCGTCGAGTACACCGACGACCCGCACCCGCGCAACACCTACTGGGAGATGTTCGGCATGCCGATGTTCGACCTGCAGGACGCCGCCGGCGTGATGATGGAACTGCAGGCCTGCCGCAAGACCTTCCCCAACCACTACATCCGCATGATGGCCTTCGATTCGACACGCGGCGTCGAGAGCATCGCCATGAGTTTCATCGTCAACCGGCCCGCCAGCGAGCCCGGTTTCGGCCTCGTGCGGCAGGAAGTCAACGGCCGCTCGCTGCGCTACACCGTGCACAGCTACGCCACCGACAAGCCCGAAGGCCAACGTTACTGACACCCGAGCCGCCATGACGCACCGCATCGCCCCTTCCATCCTGTCTGCCGACTTCGCGCGCCTGGGCGAGGAGGTGGGTAGCGTCATCAAAGCCGGCGCCGACTGGATCCACTTCGACGTGATGGACAACCATTACGTGCCCAACCTGACCATCGGTCCGATGGTGGCGCAGGCGATCAAGCCGCACTGCGTGCGTGCCGACGGCAGCAAGGTGCCGCTGGACGTGCACCTGATGGTGCAGCCGGTGGACGCGCTGGCCGTGGCTTTCGCCAAGGCCGGTGCCGACCTCGTCAGCTTCCACCCCGAAGCCAGCGCGCATGTCGACCGCACGCTGCAGCTGATCCACGGCGAGGGCTGCCAGGCCGGCCTGGTGTTCAACCCGGCGACGCCGCTGGACGTGCTGGAGTGGGTCATCGACAAGGTCGACCTGATCCTGATCATGAGCGTCAACCCGGGCTTCGGTGGCCAGAGCTTCATCGCTTCGGCGCTGCGCAAGGTGGCGCAGGCGCGCAAGATCATCGACGCAGAGAAGGCGCGGTCCGGCCGCGACATCGCGCTCGAGGTCGACGGCGGCATCAAGGTCGACAACATCCGTGCCGTGGCCGAAGCCGGCGCCGACACCTTCGTTGCCGGCAGCGCCATCTTCGGCCAGCCCGACTACAAGGCCGTCATCGACGCCATGCGTGCGCAGCTGGCGGCAGCGGCGCGCTGAGAGCGGGCAACACGATGGCCGCGCCGCTGTACAACATCCCGGGCAGCACGCCGGCAGCGGCCGCCCCCGCCGCCGTCGCGGAGGCTGCGCCCAAGGCGCGCACCGTCAACGAGGTGCTGGCGCAGAGCCAGGTCGAAGCGGTGATCGACGAGCTGGAGCGCGACCTCGTCGGCCTGGCGCCGGTCAAGCAGCGCATCCGCGACATCGCCGCACTGCTGGTGGTGGACAAGCTGCGCCTGAACCTGGGCCTGGCGGCGGGGCCGGCGGGTTCCGGCCCCAGCCTGCACATGAGCTTCACCGGCAACCCGGGCACCGGCAAGACCACGGTGGCCATGCGCATGGCGCAGATCCTGCACCGCCTGGGCTACCTGCGCAAAGGCCACCTGGTGGCGGTGACGCGCGACGACCTGGTCGGCCAGTACATCGGCCACACGGCGCCCAAGACCAGGGAAGTGCTGAAGAAGGCCATGGGCGGCGTGCTCTTCATCGACGAGGCGTATTACCTCTACCGCCCCGAGAACGAGCGCGACTACGGCCAGGAGGCGATCGAGATCCTGCTGCAGGTGATGGAGAACCAGCGCGACGACCTGGTGGTGATCCTGGCCGGCTACAAGGACCGCATGGACACCTTCTTCAAGAGCAACCCGGGCCTGAGTTCGCGCATCGCGCACCACATCGACTTCCCCGACTACACGCAGGGCGAACTGCTGCAGATCGGCGAACGCATGCTGGAGGGCATGAACTACCGTTTCGGCGACGGTGCGCGCGAGACCTTCGCCGAGTACCTGGGCCTGCGCCTGGCGCAGCCGCACTTTGCCAACGCGCGCAGCGTGCGCAATGCACTCGATCGCGCGCGCCTGCGCCAGGCCAGCCGCCTGTTCGCCGACCGCGACCGCGTGCTCGGCGCCGAAGACCTGACGACGCTGCTGCCGTCGGACATCCGCGCCAGCCGCGTCTTCGCGGCCGCCTCCTGACCCACGCCCCGCACGACCGACCCCGGGAGACCCCATGCCACTGTCCCACCGCTGGACCCTCACACGCTACCTGATCGAGGAGCGCCGCCGCTTCCCCACCGCCAGCGGCGACCTCAACACGCTGCTGCTCGACGTCGCGCTGGCCTGCAAGACCATCGCCCGCATCGTCGCCTTCGGCAGCCTGGGCGACTCGCTGGGTGCGGCGTCGGTGCCGCAGGCGGGCGGCACCAACGTGCAGGGCGAGGTGCAAAAGCCCCTGGACATGCTCAGCAACGAGATCTTCATTCGCATGAGCGAGTGGAACGGCCACCTCGCCGGCATGGCCAGCGAAGAGATGGACGAACCCCGGCAGATCCCCGGCGCCTACCCGCGCGGCAAGTACCTGCTCGTCTTCGACCCGCTGGACGGCAGCAGCAACATCGACGTCAACGTCTCGGTGGGCAGTATCTTCTCGATTCTGCGCGCGCCGCAGGAGGTGGTCGACAGCGGCCGCGACGTCGTCGAGGCCGACTTCCTGCAGCCGGGCACCACGCAGGTGGCCGCCGGCTACGCGCTCTATGGGCCGGTGACGATGCTGGTGCTGACGGTGGGCAACGGCGTCGCCGGCTTCACGCTCAACCCCAACCTGGGCGAGTTCGTGCTTTCGCACCCCAATATCCGCGTGCCGGCCGACACCACCGAATTCGCCATCAACAGCTCCAACAGCCGCTTCTGGGAACCCCCCGTGAAGCGCTACGTCGACGAGTGCCTGGCCGGCAAGCCCGGCCCGCGCGGCAAGGACTTCAACATGCGCTGGATCGCCAGCATGGTGGCCGAGGCGCACCGCATCCTGATGCGCGGCGGCGTCTTCATGTACCCGCGCGACACCAAGGACCCGGCCAAGCCCGGCCGCCTGCGCCTGCTGTACGAGGCCAACCCGGTGGGCATGGTGATGGAGCAGGCCGGCGGCCGCGCCAGCACCGGCCGCCAGCCGGTGCTGGGCATCACGCCCACCGCGCTGCACCAGCGCATCGGCCTCGTGTTCGGGTCGCGCAACGAAGTCGAGCGCATCGAGCGCTACCACCACGATCCCGCCATGCGCGACAGCGGCACGCCGCTGTTCGCCGAGCGCAGCCTGTTCAGGAACTGAAGAAAAGCCGCCCATGTCAGAACGCCACCCCATCATCGCCATCACCGGATCGTCCGGCGCCGGCACCAGTTCGGTGACGCGCACCTTCGAGAACATTTTCCGCCGCGAGAAGGTCAAGGCTGCGGTCATCGAAGGCGACAGCTTCCACCGCTGGGACCGCAAGGAAATGCGCACCCGCCAGGCCGACGCCGAAGCCGCCGGCAACAAGCATTTCAGCCACTTCGGCCCCGAGAACAACCTGTTCCCTGAACTCGAGAACCTGTTCCGCGACTACAGCGAGACGGGCAGCGGCCAACGCCGCAAGTACCTGCACGACCCCGTCGAAGCCGCGCCCTACCAGCAGGAGCCGGGCACCTTCACGCCCTGGGAAGACGTGCCTGCCGACACCGACCTGCTGTTCTACGAAGGCCTGCACGGCGCAGTCATCACGCCCGAAGTCAACGTCGCGCGCTACCCCGACCTGCTGATCGGCGTCGTGCCGGTGATCAACCTGGAATGGATCCAGAAGCTGTGGCGCGACAAGCATGTGCGCGGCTACTCGGCCGAGGCCGTCACCGACACCATCCTGCGCCGCATGCCCGACTACGTGAACTACATCTGCCCGCAGTTCGAGCACACGCATGTCAACTTCCAGCGCGTGCCCACGGTGGATACCAGCAACCCGTTCATCGCGCGCGAGATCCCGTCGGCCGACGAGAGCCTGGTCGTGATCCGCTTCGCCAACCCCAAGGGCATCGACTTCCCCTACCTGCTGAGCATGATCAATGACTCGTTCATGTCGCGCGCCAACACCGTCGTCGTGCCGGGCGGCAAGATGGAGATCGCGATGCAGCTCATCTTCACGCCCTTCATCTGGCGCATGATGGAACGGCGCAAGCGCGCGGCGGGGGCGTTGTGAGCACGCCGGGCCGCCCCAAGTGCTCACACTCCCGCTCGGCGGGACCGCGCGCAGCGCGTAGGGTGCCCCAATGAGCGCCGCCCGCACCCCGACGCCGGCCGACGCGCTGCGCCTGCTCGCCGCCGACGCGGTGGAGCAGGCCAAGAGCGGTCACCCCGGGGCCCCGATGGGCATGGCCGAGATGGCCACCGTGCTGTGGACGCGCCACCTGCGCCACAACCCGGCCGACCCGCACTGGCCCGACCGCGACCGCTTCGTGCTCAGCAACGGCCACGCCTCGATGCTGCTGTACGCGGCGCTGCACCTGAGCGGCTACGCGCTGCCGATCGAGGAGCTGAAGAACTTCCGCCAGCTGCACAGCAAGACGCCGGGGCACCCCGAGGTCGGCGTCACGCCCGGTGTCGAAACCACCACCGGCCCGCTGGGGCAGGGCCTGGCCAATGCCGTGGGCATGGCGCTGGCCGAAAAGCTGTTGGCCGCCGAATTCAACCGCCCCGGCCACACCGTGGTCGACCACCGCACCTACACCTTCCTCGGCGACGGCTGCCTGATGGAGGGCATCAGCCACGAGGTCTGTTCGCTGGCCGGCACGCTGCGGCTGAGCAAGCTGGTGGCGCTGTACGACGACAACGGCATCTCGATCGACGGCGACGTGCGGGGCTGGTTCACCGACGACACGCCGGCGCGCTTTGGCGCCTACGGCTGGCACGTCATCGGCCCCATCGACGGCCACGACAGCGATGCCGTCGACCGCGCGCTGGCCGCAGCGCGTGCGCAGGGCATGGATGCGGCGGGCCAGCCGACGCTGATCGTCTGCCGCACCGTCATCGGCCAGGGCGCGCCGACCAAGGCCGGCGGTCACGACGTGCACGGCGCGCCGCTGGGCGCCGGCGAGCTGGCCGCGCTGCGCACGGCACTGGGCTGGACCTGGGCACCGTTCGAGGTGCCCGAGCACCTGCGTGCCGCCTGGGACGGCCGCGAGCGCGGCGCCGAGCTGCAGGCCGACTGGGCGCAAGCCTGGGCCACTTACCGTGCCGAACACCCGGCGCTGGCGGCCGAATTCGAGCGCCGCAGCGCGGGCGACCTGCCCGCGGGTTTCGACGAGCACGTCGCGCAGGCGCTGGCGGCGCTGGCCGCCAAGGCGGGCCCGGTGGCCACGCGCAAGGCGTCGCAGCTGGCGCTGGACGCGCTGGCCCCGGCCTTGCCCGAACTGTTCGGCGGCTCGGCCGACCTGACCGGCTCCAACCTCACCAACTTCAAGGGCTGCACCTTGGCCGGCCGCGACCGGCCCGGCAACCACCTGAGCTGGGGCGTGCGCGAGTTCGGCATGGCCGCGGCGCTCAACGGCATGGCGCTGCACGGCGGCTTCATCCCCTACGGCGGCACCTTCCTGACCTTCAGCGACTACAGCCGCAACGCCATCCGCATGGCGGCACTGATGAAGCTGCGCGTGATCCACGTCTTCACGCACGACAGCATCGGCCTCGGCGAAGACGGGCCGACGCACCAGAGCGTCGAGCATGTGCCGTCGCTGCGGCTGATCCCCAACCTGGAGGTCTGGCGCCCCGCCGACACGCTGGAAACGGCAGTGGCGTGGGGCGAGGCGCTGCGCCGCCGCCATGGGCCCACTGTGCTGGCGTTGTCGCGTCAGGCGGTGCCGGTAGTGGCGCCCCATACCGAGATGGTGCCGATGATCGCGCGCGGCGGCTATGTACTGGCCGACGTGCCCGACCCACGCGCCGTGATCATCGGTACCGGCACCGAACTGCACCTGGCGCTGCAGGCGCAGACGCTGCTGGCCGCCGAGGGCGTGCCGGTGCGCGTGGTGTCGATGCCCAGCACGACGGTCTTCGACCGCCAGGACGTGGACTACATCGACAGCGTGCTGCCGCCCGGCCTGCCGGCGGTGGCGGTGGAAGCGGCGCAGCCGGACTTCTGGCACAAGTACGTCGGCCGCCACGGTGTGGTGGTGGGCATCGCGAGCTTCGGCGAATCGGCGCCGGCGCCGGCGCTGTACCAGTACTTCGGCATCACGCGCGAGCATGTGGCGCAAGCGGTGCGCGGCCTGCTCGCGTCACACGCGCCGGCATGAGGCTGCAGGCGCTGGTCTGGGACATCGACGGCACGCTCGCCGAAACCGAAGAGCCCGGCCATCGCATCGCCTTCAACCGCGCCTTCGAAGAGCTCGGCCTGTCCTGGCGCTGGGACAGCGCGTTGTACGGCGAACTGCTGCGCGTCACCGGCGGCAAGGAGCGGCTGCTGGCCTGGTGGCTGCGCATCGACCCGCAAGCTGCGGCCGCGCCGGCCGCGGCAGCCACCGTGCGCCGCCTGCATGAACTGAAGACGGCGCACTACCTGGCGTTGCTGGACAGCGGCGGCATCGCGCTGCGACCCGGCGTGCAGCGTGTGCTGGAAGAGGCCGGCGCGCAGGGCCTGCGCCTGGCCATCGCCACCACGACCACGCTGGACAACGTGACGCGGCTGCTGGACGTGACGCTGGGTGCCAAGGGAGCCGGCATGTTCGAAGTCATCGGTGCCGGGGACGTGGTGCCGCACAAGAAGCCGGCGCCCGACATCTACCACTGGGTGTTGCAGCAGCTGGCGCTGCCGGCCGAGGCCTGCCTGGCGATCGAGGATTCCGCCGCCGGTGCGCGTGCGGCGCGGTCGGCCGGGCTGCCGGTGATCGTGACGCGCAGCCGCTACACCGCCGGCGAAGGCGTCGGCGCCGTGCTGGCCGACCTCGACGGCCTCGGAGATGCCACCACCGCAGCCCGCGGCACGACCGCCGGGCAAGCCTGGGCCGGCGTCGTCGGCGTCGACGTCCTGCGCGCCTGGCACGGCGCCGCCCGGCGCTGAGAGACAGCCAGCGCGGCTTGCGCCGGGCGGGCTGGGTTCAACGCCGCCCCGGCTGCTCAGCCGCTGCCGAGGGCACCAATCTCGGCTTCGGTGAAGCCCGCGGCGCGCCGAGCCTCGAGGTTGAAGGGCGGTCTCGGTCGCGGTGCATCGTGGCGCCTGGCGAGCACCGCGTAGTGGGCTTGCGGGTCGAGACCGTCGCGTTCGCACAGCCAGCGGTACCAGCGGTTGCCGATGGCCACGTGGCCGATCTCGTCGTGCAGGATGCGCTCGAGGGTGGCCGCCGCGCGCGCGTCGCCGGCCTGCTTCAGCCGCGCCTGCATCGGCGGCGTGGCATCCAGGCCGCGCGCTTCCAGCGTGCGCGGCACCAGCGCCATGCGGGCGGTGATGTCCCCGGCGGTGCGTTCGGTCATCGCACCGGCACTCGCTCATCCACATCGTGCTTCCACCGGGGCTGCCGGAAATCCGGTCGCGTTGACGGAGTCCGCA
The DNA here is from genome assembly GCA_030680415.1 of Rubrivivax sp. Classification (GTDB taxonomy): domain Bacteria; phylum Pseudomonadota; class Gammaproteobacteria; order Burkholderiales; family Burkholderiaceae_C; genus Rubrivivax. The sequence goes on along the minus strand of JAUXVE010000143.1, from coordinate 1,682 downwards.
CCGATGCATCCTTCATGGCGACGACAGCCCGGAGGCGCTTCATGGCGCGCGCATGCAGGGGCGCTTCCAGAATTTCCGGGACAAACCAGAACCCAGCAGCGCCCAGTAGGACACTTGCACCGATGGACAAGGTTGGCTGTTGGCTAGACAACCAGGCCGTCAGACCGCTGAGAGCCCCGAAGCCCAACGCCAAGGACCAGCGTAGAGCTGAGTACCTCGCTGCTCCGGCCAAGAACGCGGCCTGCAAGATTGCCTCCCGCCGGGCTGTCTCGGCCGTTGCGGCAGCCGCCAGCGAAGATTGCAGCGCAGCGTTCTGGCTGATCAAGGTCTGGCTGTCCTGTTCCGCCTGCAGAAGCCTCTGTTGGGCCATCTGGGCCTCGGCGCTCTTCGCATCCTCTACTGCCTTGACCTGGCGGCGAACTGCCTCCAACTCCTCGGCGTACGCTGATCGGGCAGCCTCTAGCGCCTTCGCACTCTCAGCACGTACGACCCCCGCGGCAAACTCGCCGGCAGCCAGTTTGACCTGCTCTAGGATGTACGGGAGACGATCTTTGGTAACGTCCTCAGGGTCTCCTCGGATTGCCCGCATGAGCGCGCGGGCACCTTCGCGGTCCTCGAGCAGTGCCGCAACGTCATCGGCCTCCTTGCGCCCGCTCAGGTCGAGCACGAGGTTGTAGGCCCTGGCTTTGATGTCGGCTCGCGGCCGAACCGCAGCAGAACAGTGCGCAAGCAGGCGGGATCTTGAAATTGATCCGTTGTGGCCGCCGCCGCGCAGCCAGAGGTACCCCGCGAACTGCTTATCCGACATCGCGACCGGAGCCCACTTTTCGATGTGGGTCTGGCTGTGGCGCGTAGAACCCTTCAGCCAGGTCAACCAGGCCGTGTTCGCAATGGTCACCAGTGCCGTGTTGCGTGCCAGTAACAGCAGCTTGGAATCGCATACGCGAGCGCACGGCGTGCTGGTGTCCCGAATGGAGAGCATGGACCAGACGGACTTTCTGTCGTACTCGCGTGACTCCACCGTGCCCCAGGCTTGCATGCGTTGGGTCATGTCTGCTTCGATGTCGCCGACTGGCCCGGCGGCACGCCGATGCAGATTCAACTCAGGGTCACGGTGAATCTCGACACCCAAGCGCTTGGCAGCACGCTCGCCAACGTTTCCGATGAGCGCACTCAGGAGGTCGGGCTTGGCTGAGACGCCCCATCTCGAAGTCGTTTGGTTGATGCCTGACCGCAGATAGGCCAATTGCGCGTTTACCACGCTCTCGGCTTCTGCGACGGAGTGATCGAACACCGCAGCAGTGGCACCGCTCGCCTTGATTGCCTCCAGAAGTTCGGCGCCGTACTCCGCGTACTCGGCATTGACACCCAGCATGTCGAGCAGCAGGGGAGAATCCAAGTAGACCGTTAGACCTGCAAGCGTAGTCTGCGTTGTCGGTGGTTCATTGAAGCAGGCCAGCGCCTCCGCAGCCATGTTCGCGAAGGCGATATCTGAAACGCGGTCGAAGATGGCAGGATTGCTGTCACGCAAGTCCAGAAGGTACTCAAGAGTACCGAGTTCTGCCTATCCGGCGAGCCGGAACATGTCCATTCGATCGGGGTCTTGCCGATCGACGATGAATTTCGCGAGGCAACTGTGCTGAGCGCAAGTCATCAGAAATGTTGGCAGGGTGTGGCGCAGC
>JAUXVE010000136.1 GCA_030680415.1 Rubrivivax sp. | reverse complement strand
CTGACGTGCGGGCAAGCGGTGCAACGCCGCGCAGGGCCCTTGGGTACCCCTGCCCTTCGGGTAAGCCCCCAGAACAGCTGCACTCCGCGTTGCAAATGCTCGCCGGGGCTGAGCCGGACGGCAGGGCCCGCCTGCGCGGGGCCTGCCGCCTGCGAAGGCCATGACCCTCTGTGGTCATGGCCTAACCCCGGCTGCGCTTTGCGCCTTGATTGCGGCTGTTCTGGGGGCTTACGCGGGTGCATGGGATGGCCTCTCAACCTCTCAGTCGACGATGCGTTCGCTGATGAAACCCAGGGCCGCGATCAGCAGCGCCCAGATGAGGAACAGCGCGGCCGGGAACAGCGGCAGGCCCAGCAGCGTGGCATCACGGTCCCACAGCGCCAGCAGCGGAAAATTGAACAGCAGCAGGCCGGCGGAAAAGAGAGCCAGCAGACGCTGGCGGCCCAGGCGTTGTTTCATCTTGGTGCTTCCTCAGTCGTCGCTTTGTGCGCATGCCGGCGGATGATGATGTCGACGAGGATCTTGCACCAGATGGTGGACCCTGGCGCGCCGTGGCGCAGCATGCCGGCTCAGCGCCGCTGCACTCCCGGACGGGAGAGGCCTTCGCGGGCCCAGTCGGCACCCTCGAACCAGGCACCGCCCAGCAAGGCATCGCGCACCATCGGCAGCGCGTCCAGCCCCCAGAAATGACGATCGTCCAGCGTCAGCGTCGGCACGCCGAACACGCCGGCCGCCACGGCCGCGTCGGTGAGGCGGCGCAGTTCGGTCTTGACCTCGGCGCCGGCCGGGTCGCGCGGCGGCGCCAGCCGCACGCCGAGTTCGGCCAGACGCTGCGCATCGTTGGCGTCGTGGCCACCGATCCAGGCGTGACGGAATACCGCTTCCACGACCCTTCGGTTGGGCCCGCAGGCCAGCGCCAGGCGCAACAAGGGCAAGGGGTTGAAGGGGTGCACGGCCGGCGTGTCCATGGCAATGCCGTGCCGGTGCGCCAGCCAGTGCACGTGACGGAAGGTCCAGGCGCGCTTGGGCTCGATCTCGGCCGGGCCCTTCTGCCCCCAGTGCTGCAGCAGGCCGGCAAACAGCACCGGCCTGTATTCGACTTCATAGCTGCAGCCTTCCAGCACTTGCGGCAGACGCTCGAAGGCCAGCCAGGCGTAGGGCGAGACGACGTCGAAGTGAAAGACCAGGCGCTTCATGGCTGGCCTGCCGCCCACGACGGCGGCAAGCGCAGGCGCCGCTGTTCCAGATCGGCCCGCACGGTGCGCTTGTCGTTATCGTCCAGCACCGACCACAGCGCGATTTCGTCCAGCGTGCGCAGGCAGCCGATGCACCAGCCGGAATCTTCGTCCATGCGGCACACGCTGATGCAGGGTGAGGCCACCGGGTCGGGCTTCATGGCGGCGCTGTCAATGCGGCCGCGACGTCGGCCACGGGCGCCCCGGTCAGGCGTACCAGTTCTTGCGGTGACAGGCGAAAGACGCCGTTGGGGTGGCCGGCCGCGGCCCAGATCTCGCCGAAGCGGAACAGCTCGCGGTCGATCAGCGTCAACGGCGGGCAGGCATGGGCCAGCGGCGCCACGCCGCCGATGGAAAAGCCGGTGCGGGCCTTGACGAAATCGGCGTCGGCGCGGCGCAGCGGCCCGGTCAGCGCAGCGACCCGCGCTTCGTCCACGCGCCGGTCGCCCGAGGCGACCACCAGCACCGCCGCGTCGTCGGCACGGCGGCGGAAGACCACGCTCTTGGCGATCTGGCCCACCGATACGCCCAGCGCGTCGGCCGCTTCCTGCGAAGTCCGCGCGGCCACGTCCAGCCACAGCGGCGCGTAAGCGTGGCCCTGCTGCGCCAGCGCCTGCGCCACGCGAACAAAGCCTTCAGGTCGGTCGGCCATGCTGCGTCTCAGGCTACCGCGGCTGCCGTACCGCGCCTGGCCAGCAATGCCCTCCCCGCACGCGACACCGGCGGCCGGCCGAGCACGCCGCTGATCCAGCCACCGGTGTCGACCAGCGCGTCGAGGTCCAGCCCGGTGTGGATGCCCATGCCGTGCAGCATGAAGACCACGTCCTCGGTGGCAACATTGCCGGTAGCGCCCTTGGCGTAGGGACAGCCGCCGAGTCCGGCGATGCTGGTGTCGAAGTTGTGCACGCCCAACTGCAGGCAGGCGTGGATGTTGGCCAGCGCCTGGCCGTAGGTGTCATGGAAGTGCCCGCTCACCTCGACGAGCGGGTAGTGCTTCAGCGCGCGCTCCAGCGCCGCCTGCACGCGGCTCGGCGTACCGACGCCGATGGTGTCGGCGACGCCGCAGTGGTCGACGCCGATGCCCTTCATCAGCAGCACCACGCGCTCCACCTCGTCGGCGCTGACCTCACCCTGGTAGGGGCAGCCCAGCGCGCACGAGATCGCAGCTCGCACTTTCAGGCCGGCCGCGTGGGCCGCCGCCACTACCGGACGGAAACGTTCGATGCTCTCGGCGATCGAGCAGTTGATGTTGCGCTGGCTGAAGGCCTCGGTGGCGGCGCCGAACACCACCACCTCGTCGGGCCAGTGCTCGCGCGGCGCGGCCAGCGCGGCCTCGAGCCCCTTCATGTTGGGCGTCAGCACCGAATGGCGCACGCCGGGCGGGCGCGCGATGCCGGCCATGACCTCGGCGTTGTCGGCCATCTGCGGCACCCACTTCGGGCTCACGAAGCTGGTGACCTCGATCTCGCGGCAACCGGCGGCCTGCAGGCGGTGCACGAGCTCGATCTTGTGCGCGGCCGACACCGGTTGCGCTTCGTTCTGCAGGCCGTCGCGCGGGCCGACCTCGACGAGGGTGACGTGGCTGGGAATCATGGCCGGCAGGAAGCTGTTGGGGGACGGCGGAAGACTACACGGCTACACGGCTACACGGCGCGGCGCTGCGCTGCGCTCACGACTGCACCAGCCGCAGCAGCTCCCCACCTTCGGCGACCTGGTCGCCCACCGCGTACAGCAAGGCTTCCACCACGCCGTCGCGCGGGGCGTGCAGCGTGTGCTCCATCTTCATGGCTTCCATCACCGCCAGCGCCTGGCCACGCTGCACGCGCTCGCCGGGCTGGGCGAAGAAGGAGACCACCTTGCCCGGCATCGGCGCGGTCAGGCTTCCCTCCTCGGCGGCGCCCTCGCCGGCGTGGGCGATGGGGTCGAACTCGTTGACCAGCGCGCTGCCGCCGTCGCTGAACACGGCGTGGCGTTCACCCTGGGCGTAGACGGTGACCGTGAGGCGCCGGCTGCCCAGCTGCAGGTCGTGGCGCGCACCGCCGAGGCTGCGCGCGCTGAAGGGCCAGCGCTGCTCGCCGATCTGCAGCACGGTGGCGCCGTCGTGCAGCCGCTCCATGACCACGGTGAGGTCGCTGCCCTGCACTTCCAGGCTCAGCCGCCGCTGCGCGCCGCCGTGCAGGCGCCAGCCGTCGCGGCGCGACCAGGGGTCGGCATCTTCGAGCCGGGCCTCGGCCGCCAGCCGGTGCGCGGCCACCGCTGCGGCAGCCACCTCGGGCGCCAGCGGCGGCGCCTCGAACAGCGCCGCGTGCTCGCGCTCGATGAGCGCGGTGTCGAGGTCGGCAGTGCCGAAGGCGCGACTGCCGACGACGCGGCGCAGGAAGGCAACGTTGGTGTGCAGGCCCATGAGGTGGGTGTCGCGCAGCGCCGCGTCCAGCCGCGCCAGCGCCTGCGCGCGGTCTTCGCCCCAGACGATGAGCTTGGCGATCATCGAATCGTAGTAGGGGCTGATGATGTCGCCCTCGTCGAAGCCGCGGTCGATGCGCACCTCGGCCGGGTCGTGGAAGGGCACGCCATCGGCATTGCGCTGGAAGGCCACGTGCGCCGGCCAGCGCGCCACTTCCAGGGTGCCGGTGGCGGGCAGGAAGCCACCCTCCGGGTTCTCGGCGCAGATGCGGGCCTCGATGGCGTGGCCGTGCCTCGTGAGCTGCTCCTGCGCCAGCGGCAGCGCTTCGCCGTCGGCCACGCGCAACTGCCATTCCACCAGGTCGAGGCCGGTGATGGCCTCGGTGACCGGGTGTTCGACCTGCAGCCGCGTGTTCATTTCCATGAAATAGAAGCGCAGGTCGCCGTCACCGCTTTCCTCGGCGATGAACTCCACCGTGCCGGCGCCGACGTAGCCCACGGCCTGCGCCGCGGCCACCGCGGCGGCCCCCATCTCGGCGCGGCGCTGCTCGCTCATGCCCGGCGCGGGCGCTTCTTCCAGCACCTTCTGATGGCGGCGCTGCACCGAGCAGTCGCGCTCGAAGAGATAGACGCAGTGGCCCTGGGTGTCGCCGAAGACCTGGATCTCGATGTGCCGCGGCCGCGTCACGTAGCGTTCGACCAGCACCTGGTCGTTGCCGAAGCTGGCCTGCGCCTCGCGCTGGCAGGACGCCAGCGCGGCCGCGAAGTCGGCGGCCTGTTCCACCCGCCGCATGCCCTTGCCGCCGCCGCCGGCGCTGGCCTTGATGAGCACCGGGTAGCCGATGAGCTCGGCCTGCCCGGCCAGGAAAGCGGGGTCGTTGTCGTCGCCGTGGTAACCCGGCACCAGCGGCACGCCGGCCTTGCCCATCAGGGCCTTGGCGGCCGACTTGCTGCCCATGGCCGCGATGGCGGACGCCGGCGGGCCGATGAACACCAGCCCGGCCGCGGCGCAGGCGCGCGCGAAGTCCTCGTTTTCGCTCAGGAAGCCGTAGCCGGGGTGGATGGCCTGGGCGCCGGTGGCCATTGCAGCTTCGATGATGCGCTGCCACTGCAGGTAACTCTCGCGCGGGGCGCTGCCGCCCACGTGCACCGCCTCGTCGCAGGCGCGCACGTGGCGGGCATGGGCATCGATGTCGGAGTAGACGGCCACGGTGCGCACACCGAGGCGGCGCGCGGTGGCGGCCACCCGGCAGGCGATCTCTCCTCGGTTCGCGATCAGGATCTTCTTGAACATGCAGGCCTCTTGGCGGTCAGGCGGTGGCCCGGGCGTCGGGAACGAAGCGGCGCAGCAGCGCGCGCAGGAACTTGAACAGCAGCACGATCAGACCCACTGCCACCAGCAGCGCCACGGCCAGCGCCGGAAAGAACCACAGCGGGTGCTCCCAGGCCAGCCACAGCATCACCGGCACGGCGGCATCGCCCAGCAGCGACAGGCCGAGGTTGGAGAACGGCTCGGGCGAGGTGTTCACCGCCACCCGCGTGGTGGCCTTCGCCGCGTGCGCGGTGGCCGCCAGCGTGCCGCCGGCCAGCGCCGCCACCAGCACCCAGGTCGCAGAGTCGCCGCCGAAGACACCGGCCGCCAGCGCCGCGCCGGCGGGGATCCGGATGAAGGTGTGCACGGCGTCCCACAGCGTGTCGAGCCCGGGCACCTTGTCGGCCACGAACTCCACCACGAACATCAGGAAGCTGGCGCCCAGCACCACCGGGTGCTGCAGCAGCGCCAGCCCTGCGGGCAGCGGCACCCAGCCCAGGAAGCCCGCGGCACCGGTGATGAAGACCACCGCATACAGGCGCAGGCCACTGGCCCAGCCGAGCGCGGCGGCCAGCGCGACGAGGTGGGTGAGTTCGAGATTCACTTCCATGCCGGGTCGCGCTTGTTCAGGAAGGCCTGCACGCCTTCGCGCCCCTCGGGGCTGGCGCGGATGTCGGCGATGCGGCGTACGGTCTCGTCGCGCAGCCTGGCGTCGATCTCGCGCCCGGCGACGTCCTTGACCAGGCGCTTGCAGCCCCGCACCGCCAGCGGACCGTTGGCCACGATGGCGGCCACGACCTCGGCCACCGCGGTGTCCAGCGCCTCGGCCGCCACGACCTCGTGCACGAAGCCCAGCGCCTGCGCCCGCGCCGCGCTGAAACGCTCGGCGCTGACGAAGTAGCGCCGCGACGCCTGCTCGCCCAGCGCCTTCACCACGTAAGGCCCGATGGTCGCCGGCAGCAGGCCGAGCCTGGCCTCGCTCAAGCAGAAGTGCGCGCCTTCGGCTGCCACGAGCACGTCGCACACCGCCGCCAGGCCGACGCCGCCGGCGTAACAGTCGCCGTGGATGCGCCCGACCACCGGCACCGGGCAGGTCCATATGGCCCACAGCATCGCGGCCAGCCGCGCCGCGTCGGCGTGGTTCTGCGGCCAGGTGTAGTCGGCCATCGCGCGCATCCACGACAGGTCGGCACCGGCGCAGAAGGCCTTGCCGTGGCCAGCCAGCACGACGGCACGCAGTTCGCCGTCCTCGGCCAACGTGCCAAAGGCGTCGCTCAGCTCCTGGACGACGCCGTCGTTGAAGGCGTTGCGCACCTCGGGGCGGTTGAGCCAGACCTCGGCGACGTGGGGCCCAAGCGACGATGAGCGGCGGATGTCGAGCGTGGTGGTCATGGGTCGAGCTTCTCAATGCCGCCAGCCGCGCAAGCCGCGCAACCGTTCGAAAGCCTGGAAATCGCGGTCGCGGTGCAGCAGCGCGTAGTCGTTCTCGATGCAGAAGGTGGCCACCAGGACGTCGATCGAACTGCGCACGGTGACGCCCTGTGCGCGCAGGCTGCGGTAGTGCTGCGCGGCGGCCAGCGCAAGCGCGGCGCCGCCGGTGTCCTCGATGTTCAGGCTCTCCATCAGCAGGCGTGCCTCCCGATGGTCGCGCTCGTGACGGAAGCCGCGCAGCACCTCGAACAAGACCAGGTCGGGAACGACGATGCGCACCTCGCCCTCGTCGAGCAGGCGGCGCAAGATCGCGCGCGCCGGACTCTCACGGCTGGCGAAGAAGTCGATCCAGACGCTTGAGTCAACGACGAGCACGGCGCCGGGCGGGGGCAGGTTCCTCGGCCGTCAGTGCGGTCTCGCGCTGCGGCGCAGCGGTCCAGTCGATATCGTCGTCGCCCTCCCACCTGAGCTTGCCCTCCCACTTGAGGATCTCCCGGTAAGCGACCTGTCGCGCCAGCAGCTTGAGGCCGGCCTCTACCGCTTCGCGTTTGGTCTTGTACGGGCCGGCCTTCATGGCCTGGGCCATCAAGGCGTCGTCGATTTCGATGTTCGTGCGCATGGTGTGTACGATTTGTCAGCAACACGTGCATCGTACATCACATGCGAAAAACACCGAAGCGCGGGCTGTCCGGGATCGGCGCGTTGAGGCTGGCGCTCAAGCTTAAGCCCAGCACGCGGCGCGTGTCGGCGGGGTCGATGACGCCGTCGTCCCACAGCCGCGCGCTGGCGTAGTAGGGGTGCGCCTGGTGCGCGAACTGCTCCAGGATCGGCGCCCTGAATGCCGCTTCGTCGGCCGCCGACCAGTGGCCGCCGCGGGCTTCGATGCCGTCGCGCTTGACGGTGGCCAGCACGCCGGCCGCCTGCTCGCCGCCCATCACGCTGATGCGCGCGTTCGGCCACATCCACAGGAAACGCGGCGAATAGGCGCGGCCGCACATGCCGTAGTTGCCGGCGCCGAAGCTGCCGCCGATGATGACCGTGAACTTGGGCACCGTGGCCGTGGCCACCGCGGTGACCATCTTCGCGCCGTGCTTGGCGATGCCCTCGTTTTCAACCTTGCGGCCGACCATGAAGCCGGTGATGTTCTGCAGGAAGACCAGCGGCACGCGGCGCTGGCAGCACAGCTCGATGAAGTGCGCGCCTTTCATGGCGCTTTCGCCGAACAGGATGCCGTTGTTGGCGACGATGCCCACCGGCAAGCCTTCGATGTGCGCGAAGCCGGTCACCAGCGTGGTGCCGTAGCGGGCCTTGAATTCGTCGAACTCAGAGGCATCGACGATGCGGGCGATGATCTCGCGCACGTCGAAGGGCTTGCGCGCGTCGGTGGGGATCACGCCGTGCAGTTCAGCGGTATCGAACAGCGGCGCGCGCGGCGGCAGGCGCTGCACCTGGTCGGGCTTGCGCCAGTTGAGGTTGGCCACCGACGCGCGCGCGATGGCCAGCGCGTGCATGTCGTTTTCGGCCAGGTGGTCGGCGACGCCGGACAGCCGTGTGTGCACGTCGCCGCCGCCCAGGTCTTCGGCACTGACGACCTCGCCGGTGGCGGCCTTCACCAGCGGCGGGCCGCCCAGGAAGATGGTGCCCTGGTCCCTGACGATGATGGCTTCGTCGCTCATCGCCGGCACGTAGGCGCCGCCGGCGGTGCACGAACCCATGACGACGGCAATCTGCGGGATGCCCAGCGCGCTCATCTGCGCCTGGTTGTAGAAGATGCGGCCGAAGTGGTCGCGGTCGGGGAATACCTCGTCCTGGTTGGGCAGGTTGGCGCCGCCGCTGTCGACCAGGTAGATGCACGGCAGCCGGTTGGCCTGCGCGATCTCCTGTGCCCGCAGGTGCTTCTTGACGGTGAGCGGGTAGTAGGTGCCGCCCTTGACGGTGGCGTCGTTGCACACGATCAGGCACTCGACGCCGCTGACGCGGCCGATGCCGGCGATGATGCCGGCGCCGGGCGCGGCGTTGTCGTAGATGTCCAGCGCCGCCAGCGGCGCGATCTCCAGGAACGGCGTGTCGGGGTCGAGCAGCATCTCGACCCGGTCGCGGGGCAGCAGCTTGCCGCGCGCGGCGTGGCGCGCGCGCGCGACCTCGCCGCCGCCTTCGCCGATCTTGGCCAGCCTGGCGTTGAGGTCGCCCACGAGCTGGCGCATCTGCAGCGCGCTGGCCTTGAACTCGTCGGAGCGCGGGTTGAGTTTCGATGTCAGCGTGGGCACCCGGGTCTCCTGCGGCCGTCCTCCACCACCCTCAGGCGGCACGGCGATTTACGTTTACGTCAACGTCAATTCTAGATCCGGTGCCCGTACACCGCCGCCTCGTCCCAGCCCAGCGCGGCCATCTCGGCGCTGCGCAGCGGCGCGTCGCTGGGCATCAGGAATTCGTCCAGCTGCGGCGGCGACACCGCCGTGCCCGACAGCATGGCGTGAACCTGCCCGCGGTGGTGCGTCTGGTGCATGAACAGGTGCTGCAGCACGAAGGCCGCCGCGTCGCGCTGGACGACGCCGGCGCGGCGCGGCATCTCGACCGTGCGCTCGCAGCCGGCGTCGTCGAGTGCGTCGCAGCAGGCGATCAGGCGCTCGTCGACGAGGCGCTGGCGCCCGGCCAGCGGCGCCAGTTCGCGGTCGGGCAGGTAGCGGTGCCAGTGCTCGGCCAGGCCGGCGTCGCCGTGCAGCGCGCCGACGTAGTACTGGTCGACCGCGAGGACGTGGTTCAGCGTCGCCATCAGCGTCGGAAAGAAGCTGCTGCGCGGTGCGTGCAGTTCCGCCGCCGTCAGCGTCGCCATGGCCAGGTGCAGCCGGTGGTTGGCCAGGCGGTTGGCGCGCGCCTGCAGGCGCAGCAGCGTGGCGGCATGCATTGCTTGCCCCTTCCTGGCCTAGAACGGCCCGCTGGCCAGCCAGCGCTCGATCTGCGGCTTGCGGTCGTTGCCCCAGAAGGGCTCGCCGTCGACCCTGAAGAAGGGCGCGCCGAAGATGCCGGCGGCGATGGCGGCGTCGTTCTCGGCCTTCAGCCGCAGCTTCCAGGTGCTGTCGTTCCAGGCCGCTTCGGCGGCCTCGGCGTCCAGTCCGCTGGCCGCCGCCAGCGCTTTCAGTGCCGCCGCATCGTGGAGCGGCACGCCGCGCGTGAAGTAGGCGCGAAAGGCGGCGCGAGACCAGTCGGCGGCGGCCGCCGGCGACACCGTGTCGTGCAACCACCAGAACACACGCGCCGCGTTCTGCGTCGGAATCGGAAAGGTGTCCGGCAAGCGGTAGGGCAGGCCTTCGAAGCGTGCCGAACGCGCGAAGTCGGCGATCGAGTATTCGCGTTTGAGCGGGTGCGACACCGGGCTCTTGAGCTCGGCGGCCTGGAAGGTGGCGCCCAGCAGGATGGCATGGCGGCGCACCGTGCGGCCGTGGCGCGCCGCCAGCGCGTCGACCCACTCGTTGGCGATGTAGGAATACGGCGACGAGAAGTCGAACCAGAAATCGACGACGGTGGTGTCCATGGCGCGACGATAAACCGGCCTGCCGGGATCGTCCACCATGGCCCGCGATGCTGCGGCCGATTCAAGCGGCGACGCATCGCGCCGTGGCACACAACGCACGAGAGCCGGCAGCACGCCGCGCCACGCCGCGCATGGCAGCGGTGTGACACGGCGGGCCCACCTGCACTGCGGGCACCGTGCGCCGCGCCGGCGTCGGACGCCTTGCGCTGACGCCGCAGCAATTGGCGTCGTGCGAACGCCGATCCAACGCTGGGGCATTACGCCGTTGCAGTCTGCCTGACTCGAATGCCAGACCGTAGAAAGCGACTATCGGCCGCCTCGGCCTGATCTGTCCCGCGGCGTGACGATCACGACCGGCTGACTCTCGGTGGGGGCGTAATGGCGCTCACCCCGGCTGTGTCGACCGTGGCCGGCACCGAAAGGCAACACGACGCAGCCGGTTGCGGCAACGCCAAGAACAATGAGTGTGCCGACTTTCGCAATGCGACGAACTGGACTCACAAGACTCTCCTTCGTGGCAATGGACCTGCCAGACCAGTCAACGCCGACCCCGGTCCACCGTTGACCGATTCCGATCTTTACCAAGTAAAGTGCAGGTAAAGCATTTGCGTGAATTTGTTTCTTTGACAAACACGCAGAGGCATTGCACGACCAATTCAATGAGTCAATCAGCACGCTCGACATTTCCGCCTTCGTGCCATCGCCCGGCCATCGAGAGCGCATTGAAGCCGGCGCCGAAGTGCGCGCCGGCGGTGCGGTCACCGAGAGGGCAAATCGAGCCTGATGTGGGCTCCCTGTCGATCGGCACCTGTCGGGCTAGCGGCCTCGCCCCGTTGCTGCGGCGTCAGCCCAGGCCCGGCAGGCCCCGGCGGCGCGCCATCTCATCGCCCATCTCACGCCGCGTCGCGGCGTCGACCGCGTTGCGCACCGCAGGATAGGCCGCGCCTTCTTCGGCCTCGATGTGCGCGCGGTACAGCATCGCCATGTCCTGCCAGCGCGCGGCAGCAGCATCCAGGTCGGCCGCCTGCCAGGCGCCATCGGCGACGCGCTGCAGGTCGGCGCGCACGGCCGCCCAGGTCGTCGACATCAGCGTGTGCTCGTCGTGCAGCCGCTCGGCCAGCGCCGCCTGGCCGTCCTGGCGCAGGCGCGGCAGCACGTGGCGTTCCTCGTCTTCGTGGTGCGCGGGTGCGGCGAGGTCGAAGTAGCGCATCACGTCGAGCGCGGCCTGCTGCGCGCTGGCGTCGGCGCCGGTCTCGCGCAGGTGCGCCGCCAGCCGCTGCGTCAGATCCAGCATGCGGTGCACGCGCTGGTGGCAGGCCTCGAGCATCTCGAAGGGCTCTTCGAAGCCGGCGCCGGGGCCGGGGTGCAGCGTCACGGTGGCAGTCATGGCGCAATCTTGACACGAGTCGGTGGCTTGCGTGCCAAGGTGGCGCCGGCAGCGGCAGCGGCTTATCGTGTGCAGGTGAGGCGGACCTCGCCGAAGGGATGAAACGACCATGCTGAGCTTTCTGCCACCGGCCGCGCGGGGCGTGATCGCGCTCCTGCTGCTGGTGCTGAACACCTTGTTCTGGTGCACGCTGCTGTTTGCGTTCTCGCTGGTGAAGCTGGTGCTGCCGCTGCGTGCCGTGCGCGTGCGCATCGATCCGCTGCTCAACGCCATCGCCACACTGTGGATCGCCTGCAACAGCGGCTGGATGCGCCTCACCCAGGCCACGGCCTGGGACGTCGACGGCGTGGCCGGGTTGCGCTACGCCGGCTGGTACCTGGTGAACAGCAACCACCGGACCTGGGCCGACATCTTCGTGCTGCAGCACGTGCTGAACCGGCGCATCCCGATGCTCAAGTTCTTCCTCAAGCAGCAGCTCATCGTCGTGCCGGTGATCGGCCTGGCCTGGTGGGCGCTGGACTTTCCGTTCATGAAGCGGCACTCGGCGGCCCAGCTCGCCCGCCACCCCGAACTGCGGCAGCAGGACCGCCTGACCACGATGCGTGCCTGCGAGAAGTTCGCGCTCGTGCCGACCTGTGTGATGAACTTCGCCGAAGGCACGCGTTTCACCCGCGCCAAGCACCGGGCCCAGGGCTCGCCCTACCGCCACCTGCTCAAGCCCAAGGCCGGCGCGCTGGCGCTGGCGCTGAACGCGATGGGCGACAAGTTCCATTCCCTCATCGACGTCACCATCGTCTACCCGGCAGGCGCGCCGGGCTTCTGGCAGTTCCTGTGCGGTGGCACGCCACGCATCGTCGTGCGCGTGCAGCAACTGCCGATCCCGCGGGAATTCTGTGCCGGCGACTATGCCGAGGAGGCGGCCTTCCGCAGCGCCTTCCAGCGCTGGCTGTCACAGCTGTGGCAGCACAAGGACGAGCAGATCGAGGCCCTGCTGAACGGCCGCAACGGCGGCTGAACCGCGCACTTCGCGCCGACGGCACCGTCACGGGCAGACCGTGGGAAGGCTGTCGCATGGGTCCGCCAATAGGTTCAGACCATCGCCAAGATTATTTCAATCAACCCACGCAATGGCGCAGTGCAGCAATACTGACGTCCGTTGTCGATGCTTTTCCCCCTCTCTCAATCTCAAGGAGTTCTCATGTCGCTCATCAACACCCAGATCAAGCCCTTCAAGGCGCAGGCCTACAAGAACGGCAAGTTCATCGAAGTCACCGAGCAGTCGCTCAAGGGCAAGTGGGCCATCTTCATGTTCTACCCGGCCGACTTCACCTTCGTCTGCCCGACCGAGCTCGAGGATCTGGCCGACCACTACCCCGCGTTCAAGGACATGGGCGTGGAGGTCTACGGCATCTCCACCGACACGCACTTCGCGCACAAGGCCTGGCACGACACCTCGGACGCCATCAAGAAGGTCGACTACGCGCTGATCGGCGACCCCACCGGCACCCTGACGCGCAACTTCGGCGTCATGATCGAAGACGAAGGCCTGGCCTTGCGCGGCACCTTCGTCATCGACCCCGAAGGCCGGATCAAGCTGTGCGAGATCCACGACAACGGCATCGGCCGTGACGCGTCGGAGCTGATGCGCAAGGTCAAGGCCGCGCAGTACGTGGCCAGGCACCCGGGCCAGGTCTGCCCGGCCAAGTGGCACGAAGGCGCAGCCACGCTGACGCCGTCGCTCGACCTCGTCGGCAAGATCTGAGCAGTTCGAGGACCACCGTCATGTTGGACACCACGCTGAAGAACCAGCTCAGGGCCCACCTCGAACGCGTCACGCAGCCGGTGCAAATCGTCTCCTCGCTCGACGACCGCGCCGCCTCGGGTGAGATGCGCGAACTGCTCGACGAGATCGCCACGCTCAGCGACAAGATCCAGGTGCGCCACGACGGCAGCGACGCACGCCGGCCGTCGTTTTCGGTCAGCCGCGCCGGCCACGACATGGGCCTGCGCTTCGCCGCCATACCGATGGGCCACGAGTTCACCTCGCTGGTGCTGGCGCTGCTGCAGGCCGGCGGCCACCCGCCGAAGGTCGACGCCGAGTCCATCGAGCAGATTCGCGCGCTCGAGGGCGACTTCGTCTTCGAGACCTACATGTCGCTGAGCTGCCACAACTGCCCGGACGTCGTGCAGGCCTTGAACCTGATGGCGGTGCTCAACCCGCGCATCCGCCACGTCGCCATCGACGGCGGGCTGTTCAGGGGCGAGGTCGAGTCGCGCCGGATCATGGCCGTGCCGGCGGTGTTCCTCAACGGCGAGATGTTCGGTTCGGGCCGCATGGAGTTGGCCGACATCCTGGCCCGCGTCGACACCGGCGCCGCCGCCCGCGACGCCGCCAGGCTCGGCGCCAAGGCCGCCTTCGACGTGCTCATCGTCGGTGGCGGCCCGGCCGGCGCCGCGGCCGCGGTCTATGCCGCGCGCAAGGGCATCCGCACCGCCGTCGTGGCCGAACGCTTCGGCGGCCAGACGCTCGACACGCTGGGCATCGAGAACTTCATCTCGGTGCAGGAGACGCAGGGGCCGAAGTTCGCCGCCGCGCTGGAGGCGCAGGTGCGCAGCGTCGGCGTGGACATCATGAACGGCCAGCGCGTCGCCGCGCTCGAGCCGGCGGCACAAGCTGGCGGCGAGATCACGGTGACGCTGGCCAACGGCGCGGCGCTGAAGAGCCGCTCGGTGATCCTGGCCGCTGGCGCGCGTTGGCGCAATGTCGGCGTGCCCGGCGAGCAGGCCTACCGCAACAAGGGCGTGGCCTACTGCCCGCACTGCGACGGCCCGCTGTTCAAGGGCAAGCGCGTGGCGGTCATCGGCGGCGGCAATTCGGGCGTCGAAGCCGCCATCGATCTGGCCGGCGTGGTGGCGCACGTCACGCTGCTGGAGTTTGCCGACCAGCTCAAGGCCGACGCGGTGCTGGTGAACAAACTCAGGAGCCTGCCCAACGTCGACATCCACACCGGCGCGCAGACCAGCGAGATCAGCGGCGACGGCAACCAGGTCACCGGCCTGCGCTACGTCGACCGCGCCAGCGCTCAGACGCACGACGTCGATCTGGCCGGGGTGTTCGTGCAGATCGGCCTCGTCCCCAACACCGAATGGCTGCGCGGCACGGTGGAGCTGTCGCGGTACGGCGAGATCATCATCGACGACAAGTGCGCCACCAGCGTGCCCGGCGTGTTCGCGGCCGGCGACGCGACCACGGTGCCCTACAAGCAGATCATCGTCGCCGGCGGTGAAGGCGCGAAGGCGGCACTGTCGGCCTTCGACCACCTGATCCGCAGCCCATTGGCGCAGCGCTGAAGGCGCGGCCGCGACGTCGCGCGGTGCCGCCCGGGTTCAGGCGTATGCGTACCAGAGCGCGGCGAAGAAGTGGCAGGCGCTGCCGCCGAGCACGAACAGGTGGAAGACGAAGTGGGTGTAGCGCAGGCGGTGGTCGAACAGGAAGACGAGCGCGCCCACGGTGTAGCTCAGGCCGCCGGCGACCAGCCAGGCCAGACCGGCGGCGGGCAGGCGTGACACCAGCGGCACGGCGGCCACCACCGCCACCCAGCCCATGGCCACGTACAGGCCGGTCGACAAGAGCGGGTGCTTGAGCCGGTTCAGCAGCTTGACCGTGACGCCGAAGGCGGCCACGCCCCAGACGATGCCGAACATCGTCCAGCCCCAGCCGCCGCGCAGCACGCCCAGGGTGAAGGGCGTGTAGCTGGCGGCGATGAAGACGAAGATCGCCGCGTGGTCGAAACGGTTCAGCCAGGCCTTGGCGCGGCCGATCGGCAACGCGTGGTACAGCGTCGAGACCACATAGAGCAGGATCATCGAGCCGCCGAACACCGCGGCGGCCACGATGTCGGCCGCGCTGCCGCGCTGCGCCGCCTGCCAGACGAGGATCGGCAGCGCAGCCACGGCCAGCATGCAGCCCACGCCGTGGCTGGCGACGTTGGCGATCTCCTCGCCGCGCGTCTGCGGGCGATCGGCGGCGGCGCTCATGGCCGCATGCCGCCGCGGCGCGGCACCGGCGTCGTGCCCAGTGATGCGCGCGCGCAAGGCTTCAGCCACACTGCCCCACATAACCGCAGGCGGTGCAGAAGTCGCAGCCGTCCTTGTGGATGACGCTGGCGTTGCCGCATTCCGGGCACGGCTTGCCGGCCTGCAGTGCGGGCGCGTCGGCATCGCGCGGCGCCTCCAGCACGCCCATCTCGCGCAGCGGGAAGCCGCGCTCGTCGAGCACGCCGAGCATGGCGTAGCGGTGGATGATCAAACGCGCCAGGTAGGCCACCGTCGACGGCCAGGTCTGCTGGCGCTGCTGCCCCGGCGGCAGCCCCGGCACGAAGGCCATGAAGTGGCCCAGCGGCTCGGCGTAGTTGAGCAGCTTGCGCAGCTTCATGCCGATCCACGCCGGGTCGATGACGCGCATGTCCAGCGACAACAGCCGCGCCAGGCCATCCAGCGCGCGCGGGTAGTTGCCCGACAGCGCCATCGCGCAGGGGCGCGTGACGCTGCCGCCGTCGGCTCCGGGCAGCGTCACCTCCTTGAGCGTGACGGTGAAGGCCTCGCCGGTGGCCGGGTTGTCGACGTCCACTGCCCAGGCCAGCGTGCCCGAAGGGTCGGTGTGCGGCTCGTCGCGGCTGATCAGGGCATCGACCATCGGCGCCGCTGCGCCGGGTGTCGGCGGCAGGGTGCCGATCTGCTCGCAGCGCCAGCGGATCAGCGCCGCAGTGGCCGCCACCACGCCGGGGAACAGCCGCCGCTCGCCGTGCGGCGGGAAGGGCATCTCGAACGGCCGCTCCTCGGCCACCGTGGCCAGCGCGTCCAGCTTGAGCTGCAGCCAGGCGGCGTCGTCGCTGCGCATGTCCATCGACAGCGTCTTGGCCAGCGCACCCAGGCCGCGCGGTTGCTCGGCGCCGTTGACCCAGGCCTCGAAGGCGCGTGTGCTGCCCGCGGCCCCGGCACCGTCTTCGCGCGGCACCTCGCCGACGAAGAGCGCGAAGTCGCCGAAGGGGTGCTGCACCATGAAGGTCCAGGCCGCGTTGCCGCCCGGCAGGTCGGGCCGGCCCGGCCAGCGCAACGAAGCCAGCACCGGCGCCGGCAGGCGGTCCAGCGCCAGGCGGCGGTTGGCCCGGGCCTCGAGCGGCAGCTTCAGCGGCGACGGCGGCAGCTGCGGCGTCGTGCTGAGCACGCTGCCGACGACGGCGTTGGGCCGGTAGGTGGCCAGGCCCTTGAGGCCCAGCGACCAGGCCTGGTGGTAGAGATCCTCGAAATCGGCATAGGGGTAGTCGGCCGGCACGTTGACGGTCTTGCTGATGGCGGTGTCGATGAACGGTGCCACCGCGGCCACCATCTCGGCGTGGGCCTGTGCGCTCATCTCCAGCGCCGTCACGAAGGCCGGCGTCAGCGCGGCATCGTCGCCCTTGAGGTGCTTGTAAAGCCGCCAGGCGTGGTCCTGCACCGCGTGTTCGGCAAAGCCGCCGTCGGGCAGGCGCTTCTTGCGCGTGTAGGTCCAGCTGAAGGCGGGCTCGATGCCGTTGCTGGCGTTGTCGGCGAAGGCCAGGCTGATGGTGCCGGTGGGTGCGATCGACAGCAGGTGCGAATTGCGCAGACCGTGGGCGCGGATGCGGTCCTTCAGCGGCTGCGGCAGGCGCGACGCGAAGGTGCTGCCGCTCAGGTAGAGGTCGGCGTTGAAGAGCGGGAAGGCACCGCGTTCGCGCGCCAGGTCCACCGACGCGTCGTAGGCCGTGTCGCGCAGCAGCGTCGCGATGCGGCGCGCCATCGCGCGGGCGTCGGCGCCGTCGTAGCGCAGCCTCAGCATCACCAGCGCATCGCCCAGGCCGGTGAAACCCAGGCCGACGCGCCGCTTGGCCGCGGCCTCGGCCTGCTGCTGTGGCAGCGGCCACAGCGTCACGTCGAGCACGTTGTCGAGCATGCGCACCGCCGTGCGCACGACGGCCGCGAAGCCGGCTTCATCGAGCGCGGCATCGGGCTCGAAAGGCCGCTGCACGAAACGCGTGAGGTCGATGGAACCCAGGCAGCAGCAGCCGTAGGGGGGCAAGGGCTGTTCGGCGCACTGCCCGGTGACCAGACCGTTGAAGATGACGCTGTGTTGGTCTGGTTGCGTCGTGTCGTAGACCGGGAGACGCCCGATGGCTTCGATCGATTCGATCCGGGCGCTGAAGCGCTGCGACTTGCGCAGCAACTTGTCCGACACCCAGGACTCGTACTTCTGACGCTTGGCGGGGAGCAAGAAACCGATCTCGCGCATGAAGACTTCGCGCGACTCGCCGTCGATGATCAGTTCGTGAAGTGGCTGGCAGTCATATTCGCGTCGCTCACCGTGACCATCGGGCAAGCGCTTCACAGCGCCCCCTCGACGACGGTGGAGCCGGCAGAACACGCCGAAGTTCGCCAGCAGCACTTGCACCTCGGCCAGCAGCGGGCGATGAACCGAGCTCAGGCGGATCGAGCAGGTCTGACTCAGGCCCGAGGTGTTGACCGTACCGTCGGTCTGGAAGAGCCCCTGCAGATAGCCCCGCACGCAGGCCTCGTCACCGCGCCAGACGACTTCGGGCACCTTCAGCTTGGTCTCGCGCGTGACGCCATGAGCCTGCAAAGCACGAGCCAGCAAGACGGAGCGAACGAAGACCATGTTGCGCGAGGGCACCGCGACTGGGTGAACCTGATAACGGCGTACCGTTGCCGAGAACCCCGCCGTCATCGCGTTGACGGCATCGGACACCCACTCCGCGAGCGCTCGCTCCTCGTTCCAAAGCGACAGCACGGCGGCTTCGCTGCCCTTGCCACGGTGCGTGAAGTGCCCGTCTCCGGCCAGCAGACCGAGCAAGGTGCCGAGTGTGTCGTGGCCCATCCGGCCGAACTGGCCCTTGCCCGACTGCACCCAGAGTTCGTCGCCAGCGCGCAGTTCGCTCAGGCGCAACTTCCCCCGCGAGGTATAGAACTCGTGCCAGCCTGTGGCCTTGATTTCGTAGCCTTCTGCGGTGCGGACGTGGTAGACCTCGGCCTCGCGCGCCGTGAGGAAGGCGGGTGCAGCCGGTCTGACCTCGGTGCCACGCGTACCCGTACCGAGCGTGCGCTGGTCGACCGTGACCTTCAGGGGTAGGCCCATCGCCTCGAGTTCCCCGATGGGCACAAGGCCATGCTGAGTCGCCAGGCGGGTGTCGGCAGTCACGCACGGGTTCGTCGCCGCGATCGTCTCGCAGTACGCCAGGTTGTTGTCGCGGTTGATGGTGTCCAGGAAGAGCACGCCGGGCTCGGCGTGGTCGTAGGTACAGCGCATGATCTGCGTCCACAGCTCGCGCGCCGGCAGTTTGCGGTAGACCCACACGCCTTCGTGGCCCTCGGCTCCCGGGCGCTGCCAGGCGCCCGCTTCCTTCTGTGCCGGACCGGGCTCGGCGCGGTGCACCAGTTCGACGTCGCCGCCGTCGCGTACGGCCTGCATGAAGGCGTCGGTGACACCGACCGAGATGTTGAAATTCTTCAGGTCGCCGCCGTCCTTGGCGTGGATGAACTCCTCGACGTCGGGGTGGTCGCAGCGCAGCACCGCCATCTGTGCGCCGCGCCGCGCGCCGGCCGATTCGACGGTCTCGCACGAGCGGTCGAAGACGCGCATGTAGCTCACCGGGCCCGACGCCGAGCTCTGCGTGGCGCCGACCCAGGCGCCGCGCGGGCGGATGCGCGAGAAGTCGTAACCCACGCCACCGCCGCGGCGCATCGTCTCGGCCGCTTCGGCCAGCGCGGTGTAGATGCCGGGGTGGCCGTCGTCGATCTGCGTGATGCTGTCGCCCACCGGCTGCACGAAGCAGTTGATGAGCGTGGCTGCCAGCCCGGTGCCGGCCGCCGACTGGATGCGCCCGGCCGGGATGAAACCCTGCTGCAGCGCCTGCAGGAAACGCTCCTCCCACGGCGTGCGCTGCTCCGGCGCTTCGGCTTCGGCCAGCGCACGCGCCACGCGGCGGTGCACTTCCAGCGGCGTGCTCTCGTCGCCCTTGGCGTATTTCTCCTTCAGCACCTCGGCGCTGATGGCCTGCGGCGGCAGAGTATGGCCGGCGGCGGGGGTGGCGGCGGTGGGGGTCGGGCGTTTGGGTGAGGTGGGCAGTGTCACGGCTGGGATCCTTGGCGTCAGCCCTGCGGGCTGTCGGTCATGTTCTGGCAATAGGCCTGCAGCGGCTCGGGCAGGTCGTCGGGACACACGCCGCAGCGGCGGTTGCCGGGCACGGCGTGGTCGATGAACTTCGGGTAGGGCAGCTTCAGCTCGCCCATGATGCGCTCGAATTCTTCCAGCGTACGGCCGGCACCCAGCCGCGGGTTGCGCAGCTTCTCCTGGGCGACGGACGACACGCGGCGGCCCTGGTAGTCGTGGCCCGGGTAGACCAGGCATTCGTCTGCCAGCGTGTACAGCTTGTCGTGCACGCTGCGGTACAGCGCCGCGGCGCTGCCGTTCTGGAAGTCGGTGCGGCCGCAGCCGTCGATGAGCAGCACGTCGCCGGTGAAGACGCGGTCGGCCAGCGCGTAGGCGTGGTGGCCGTCGGTGTGGCCCGGCGTGTGCAGCGGCTGCAGCACCACGCTGCCCATCTGCAGCGGCGTGCCCTCGGCCAGGCCGACATCGGCACAGGGCAGGCGGTCGAAGTCCGGCATCGCGATGCGGCTGCCGACGCGCTGCTTCAGCTGCAGCGCCGCAGTGATGTGGTCGGCGTGGATATGCGTGTCCAGCGTGTAGGCCAGCCTGAGGCCGAGCCGCTGCAGTTCGGCCAGGTCGCGGTCGATGCTGTTGACGACGGGGTCGATGAGCAGCGCCGCGCCCGTATCTGCGCAGCCCAGCAGATAGGTGCAGGTGCCGGACAGCGGTTCGAAGAGTTGTCGGAAGATCATGGGCCGGTCCTCATGGGGGCGGGCCGCCTGCCGCGGCCAAGCGGGCCCCTGGGCCGGGCGGCGCAGACGCGGCACGCCCGCCGTGCAGCATGCCACACGCGCCGCCGCGCCGGCGCCGACCGCCCTACCCGCGCGCCGTGGACACTTCAGTGCAGCACCAGCAGCGGCAGCGTGCTGCCGGCCAGCACCGCCTTGGTCTGCGAGCCGAACAGGAACTCGCCGAAGGCGCCGCGGCCGTGGGTGACCATGACGATCATGTCGCAGCCCTGCGATTCGGCGGCGGCGATGATGGCGCGGTCCACTCGGGGCACCTGCGCGTGGTGGCCGGTGAAGGACACGCCGGCCTGGCGGGCCTTGTCGGCGAAGCGCTGCAGCAATGAGTTGGCGTGCGCAGCGGTCATGGCGTCGTGTTCCAGGGTCTCCTGCCGGATCAGCGCCGGCGGCCGGCCGGGAGTGGGCGGCGCCGCAATCGGCTCGGCCACGAAACCCGTTACGGCCGCGCCCAACTGGCGGGCCAGCTCCAGACTGGCCGTCATCGCGTGGTCGGTCAGATCACTGCCGTCGATAGGCACGAGTAGGCGTTGGAACATGGTGGGGTTCTCCTGCTGCGGCCAGCACCTCCGGAAAAGCGCGCCGGCCCATACACCCTCCCAATCTAGACAACTGGTCCCGCCGACTCCTTGCGCTGGCGCAAACTGCACCCACGCCGGCCCGGCTTGATGCCGGTCAAGCCACCTCCAGCCAGCCACCGCCACCATCGCCTTCCTTCCGCACCGGAGACCCGCCATGCCGATCCAGCGCATCCATCACGTCGCCTACCGTTGCCACGACGCACGCGCCACCGTGCTTTGGTACCAGCAGAACCTGGGCATGGACTTCGTGCTCGCCATCGCCGAAGACCAGGTGCCGAGCACACACGCCCCCGACCCCTACATGCATGTCTTCCTGGACGCCGGCGGCGGCAACGTGCTGGCCTTCTTCGAACTGCCGAATGCGGCGCCGATGGGCCGCGACGCCAACACGCCGGACTGGGTGCAGCACATCGCCTTCAAGGTCGACAGCGTGGCCACGCTGGAAACCGTGAAGGCGCAGCTGGAAGCCAATGGCGTGCCGGTGGTGGGCCTCACCGACCACACCATCTTCAAGTCGATCTACTTCTTCGACCCCAACGGCCACCGCCTCGAACTGGCCGCCGACACCGCCACCGCCGACATGAAGGCGCGGCTCGACGCCGTCAAGTGGGCGATGCTGGACGAGTGGGCGCAGACCAGGCGCGCGCCCCGGCACGCCGCCTGGATGCACGAAAGCGAATTCGCCGCCACGGCCGGACCCGCGCACACTTCGAGCGCGGAGGAGGTTCGATGACAACAGCGGTGGGCGTGATCGGCCTCGGCGCCATGGGCAGCGGCATGGCGCAGTCGCTGCGCCGCGGCGGCTTCGCCGTGCACGTGTTCGACCTGCGGTCCGGCGTCGCCGCGGCCTTTGCCCGTGATGGCGGCACGGCCTGCGCCAGCGCCGCCGAGCTGGCGGCCGTCTGCACCGTGGTGGTGTCGGTGGTCGTCGACGCCGAGCAGACCGAAGACCTGCTCTTCGGCAGCGGCGGCGTGGCCGCGGCGATGGCGCCCGGCAGCGTGTTCGTGATGTGCTCCACCGTCGAGCCGCAGCGTTCGGTCGGCTTCGAGCAGCGGCTCGAGGCGTTGGGCCGGCTGTACCTGGACGCACCCATTTCCGGCGGCGCCGCCAAGGCCGCCAGCGGCGAGATGACGATGATGACCGCCGGCCGCCCCCAGGCCTACGCCGTATGCGAACCGGCGCTGAACGCGATGGCGGCCAAGGTCTACAAGCTGGGCGACCGCGCCGGCGCCGGCAGCAAGGTCAAGGTCATCAACCAGCTGCTGGCCGGCGTGCACATCGCCGCCGCCGCCGAGGCCATGGCGCTGGGCCTGCGCGAGGGCGTGGACCCGGCGGCGCTGTACGAGGTCATCACGAACAGCGCCGGCAACAGCTGGATGTTCGGCAACCGCATGGCCCATGTGCTGGCCGGCGACTACACGCCGCTGTCGGCGGTGGACATCTTCGTCAAGGACCTGGGCCTGGTGCTGGACATGGCACGCGCGAGCAAGTTCCCGCTGCCGCTGTCGAGCACGGCGCACCAGATGTTCATGCAGGCCTCCAGCGCCGGCCACGCCAGGGAAGACGACAGTGCGGTGATCAAGATCTTCCCCGGCATCGAGCTGCCGAAGGGCAAGGCATGAGCCTGTTGCTGGGCTGCATCGCCGACGACTTCACGGGCGCCACCGACCTGGCGAACAACCTGGTGCGCGGCGGCATGCGCGTGGTGCAGACCATCGGCGTGCCCCGTGCGCCGGTGCCCGATGTCGACGCCGTGGTGGTGGCGCTGAAGTCGCGCACGGCGCCGGTGGCCGCAGCGGTGGCCGAATCGCTGGCGGCGGCGCGCTGGCTGCGCGCGCAGGGCGCGCCACAGATCTACTTCAAGGTCTGCTCGACCTTCGACTCCACGCCGCAGGGCAACATCGGCCCCGTGGCCGAGGCGCTGCTGGACGAGACCGGCGCCGACCTCGCGCTCGTCACGCCGGCGTTCCCGGAAGCCGGGCGCACGGTCTTCAAGGGCCACCTGTTCGTCGGCGACGTGCTGCTGTCGGACAGCCCGATGCGCCAGCACCCGCTCACCCCCATGACCGACGCCAACCTGGTGCGCGTGCTGCAGGCACAGTGCCGTCGGGCCCAGGTCGGGCTCATCGACCAGCGCACCGTGGCGCGGGGTGCCGGCGCGGTGCGGGAACGTTTCGCCGCATTGCGCGCCGAGGGCCGCACGCTGGCCATTGCGGACGCCGTGAGCGACGCCGACCTGCTCGTGCTGGCGCAGGCGGCGCAATCGCTCGAGCTCGTCGTCGCCGGCTCGGGGCTGGCCATCGGTATGCCGGCGCTGCACGGGCTGGCGCCGGGATCGGCGGCGTCCAGCCTGCCGCCCGCAAGCGGCGCACGCGCCATCGTCAGCGGCAGCTGCTCGGCCGCGACCAACGCCCAGGTGGCGGCCTTCATCGCCGCCGGCGGGCCGGCCTACGCGGTCGACGCGTTGCGCGTGGCCGCCGGGCAGGACGTGGCGGCCGCAGCGCTGGCCTGGGCGCTGCCGCAACTCGGTGCGCGGCCGCTGCTGGTGTATGCCACGGCCGCCCCCGACACGGTGCGCGCGGTGCAGGCGCAACTGGGCAGCGAACGCGCCGGCGCGCTGGTCGAGCAGACGCTGTCGAGCGTGGCCGCCGGGCTGGTGGCCGCCGGGGTGCGCCAGCTCGTGGTCGCCGGCGGCGAGACCTCGGGCGCCTGCGTGCAGGCGCTGGGCATCACCCAGTTGCGCATCGGCCCGCAGATCGACCCCGGCGTGCCCTGGTGCCATGCCGCCGAACGCGGGCTGCACCTGGCGCTGAAGTCGGGCAACTTCGGCGGTGTCGACTTCTTCAGCCGCGCCTTCGAACGGCTGTGAACACCGAAAACGCTGCGCGCGAGGAGATCTGCCGCGTCGGCGCGTCGCTGTACGCGCGCGGCTACGTGCACGCCAGTGCCGGCAACATCAGCGTGCGCCTGCCCGACGGCTGGCTGATCACGCCCACCGACGCCTGCCTGGGCACGCTCGACCCGGCGCGGCTGGCGCGCATCGACGCCCAGGGCCTGCAGAGCGGCGGCGACCGCGCCAGCAAGACGCTGGCGCTGCACCGACGGATCTACGAAGCGGCACCCGAGGCGCGCTGCGTCATCCACACCCACGGCACGCACCTCGTCGCGCTGACGCTGGCCGGCGTATGGAGCGCCGACGACATCGTGCCGCCGATCACGCCCTACTTCGTGATGAAGGTCGGCCATGTGCCGCTGATCCCCTACCACCGGCCGGGCGACCCGGCGGTGGCGGATCTCGTCGCCGCGCGCATCGACGGCATGGCCGCACGCGGCACGCCGATCCGTGCCGTGATGCTGGAGCGCCTGGGGCCGAACGTCTGGCACCGCACACCGGCCGAGGCCAGTGCCGTGCTGGAAGAGCTGGAAGAGACGGCGCGGCTGTGGCTGCTGACGTCACCGCGGCCGCAGCCGCTGGGCGAAGCCCAGATCGAGTCGCTGCGGCAGGCTTTCGGCGCGTCCTGGTAAGTCCTCAGGCCGGCAGCACGGTCCCGCTCACGCTGCCCAGCCCGATGCGCACCGCGCCCGCGGCCTGGCAGTACGCGCGCAGCGTGACGGTGTCGCCGTCTTCGAGGAAGGTGCGCCGTTCGCCGTCGGGCAAGGTCAGGGGCTGGCGGCCGCCGGCGGTGAGCTCCAGCAGCGACCCGCCCTGCCCCGGCTGCGCGCCCGACAGCGTGCCGGTACCCAGCAGGTCGCCGGTCTGCAGGTTGCAGCCGTTGCTGGTGTGGTGGGCGACCAGCTGCGCCGGCGTCCAGTAGGCGTCGAGTGCGTTCGACTGCGACAGCCGCAGCGCCGGCAGGCCCTGCTCGCGCATGCGGGCGGTCTGCAGCCAGGCCTCGAGCGTGATGTCGACGGCGCCGGCCGCGCGGTTGGCCTCCGAGTCCAGGTAAGGCAAGGGCGGCGGGTCGCCGGCCGGCCGCGTGAACGGGCGGCGGAACGGCGCCAGGGCGTCGAAGGTGACGATCCACGGCGAGACCATGGTCGAGAAGTTCTTGGCCAGGAAGGGCCCCAGCGGCTGGTACTCCCAGCCCTGGATGTCGCGCGCCGACCAGTCGTTGAGCAGCGTCACGCCGAACAGGCGGTCGTCGGCCCGGTCCATGCCCACGGGCGCGCCGAGTTCATTGCCCACGCCCACCCACAGGCCCAGCTCCAGCTCGTGGTCCAGGCGCTGACTGGGGCCGAAGTGCGGCATCTCGCCGCTGCTGCGCGTCTGGCCCTGCGGCCGCTTCACCGGCCCGCCCAATGTGATGGACGACGCCCGCCCGTGGTAGCCGACGGGCAGCCACTTGTAGTTGGGCAGCAGCGGGTTGTCCGGCCGCATGAGCTTGCCCACCGCCAGCGCGTGGTGGATACCGGTGTAGAAGTCGGTGTAGTCGCCGATGCGGCACGGCAGCGCCATCTCGGCCTGTGCCTGCGGCAGCAGGCAGAGCTCGAGGAAGGGCCCGGTCTCGCTGCCCTCGGCCAGCGCGGCCGAGAGCGCGGCGCGCAGCGCCCGCCAGGCCGGCCGACCCATGGCCATGTAGCCCGCCAGGTCGCCGGCAGCCAGTGGCTCGAGCAGTGCGGCCGCGCCATTCGGCCACGGCGAACGTTCCAGCGCGAGCTGGAGGTCGAGCACATGGTCGCCGATGGCGACACCGACGCGCAGCGCCTCGTCGCTGCCGGCGCGGCGGAAACGGCCCAACGGCAGGTTCTGGATCGGAAAGTCGCACCCCGGCTGGTTGGCCGAGGCGACCCAGCTGCGCAGCAGCGGCTCGTGGCTGGCGTCGGTGTGAGCACTCATGCGTCGGTGTGGAAACGGTCCACCAGTGTCGCCCAGCAGTCGGCGTAACGCCGGTCCAGCGCAGCCGCCGTCATCGCGTATTCGGTCGGCCGCAGGCGCCAGCGCGTTTCGAACATGAAGGCCAGCGTGTCGTCCAGCTTCTGCGGCACCAGCTCCGCCTGCGACGCCCTCTCGAAGGCCTCGGCGTCGGGCCCGTGCGGCACCATGCCGTTGTGCAGGCTCATGCCGCCGGGGCGGAAACCCTCGGGCTTGGCGTCGTACTGGCCGTGCACCAGGCCCATGAATTCGCTCATCAGGTTGCGGTGGTACCAGGGCGGGCGGAAGGTGTCCTCCATCACCAGCCAGCGCGGCGGGAAGATGACGAAGTCGCAGTTGGCGGTGCCCGGCGTGTCGCTCGGGCTCGTCAGCACGGTGAAGATGCTCGGGTCGGGGTGGTCGAAGCTGATCGAACCGATGGTCATGAAACGCGCCGTGTCGTACTTGAACGGCACCAGGTTGCCGTGCCAGGCGACGACGTCGAAAGGCGACACCGGGGCCTCGGTGCGCCAGAGCCGGCCGCCGAACTTCTTGACGATCTGGGTGCGCTGCGGGTCGACTTCGAAGGCCGCCACGGGGGCCAGGAAGTCGCGTGCGTTGGCCAATCCGTTGGAGCCGATCGGCCCCAGTTCGGGCAGCCGCAAGGGCGCGCCGTAGTTCTCGCAGACGTAGCAGCGCGCCGGCCCCGCCAGCGCCACCTTGAAGGCCAGGCCGCGCGGCAGCAGCACGATTTCGCCCGGCGCCGCCTGCAGCACGCCGAGTTCGGTGGTGATCGTCAGCGCCCCCTGCTGCGGCACCAGCAGCATCTCGCCGTCGGCGTTGACGAAGGCGCGATCCATGCTGCGATTGGCCAGCACCAGGTGCACGGCGATGCCGGTCTGCGCGTCGGCGTCGCCGTTGACGGCGATGGTGCGCAGGCCGTCGATGAAGTCCAGCGGCGCGGCCGGCACCTCGATCGGGTGCCAGCGCAGCGGGTCGGGTGGCGCCGCCACGCCTGCGGCGGCGCCGGTCTTCCAGTAGACATGCGGCAGCGGCTCGTAGGCACCGGCGCGCACGCTGGGCTGGCGCCGGTACATCCAGGTGCGCCGGTTCTCTGCCCGCGGCGCGGTGAAGGCGCTGCCCGACAGCAGCTCGGCGTACAGCCCCAGCGGCGGGCGCTGCGGGCTGTTGCGGCCCACGGGCAGCGCGCCGGGAACGGCTTCGCTTTCGAACTGGTTGCCGAAGCCGGCGAGATAACGCAGTTCGCTCATTTCGCGGCCTCCCCCTGCGGCACGACGCCGGCACGCGCCGCGGCGATGGCTTCATGCAGCACGCGCAGGTCGCCGATGTGATTGGCCAGCAGCAGCACCAGTCGCGCGTTCATCAGCTCACTCTGTTCGTCCGACAGTCCACGATGGCCATCGATCAGCATCTCGTAGAAGTCGTCGCCGGGCGTGTAGGCCTGGCGATGGCGGTCACCGGGGGTGCCGAAATTCGGCTGCGTGACGAGGTGGTTCATGGCAGCGTCTCCTGGCCGGTGGCACGCGCCAGCGCGGCGCGCACCGCGCTGGCGTCGAAGCGGCGCCAGCGTGCGGCCACGTGCTGGTCGGGCCGGACGAGGTAGGCGGTGCCGGGGCGGGCGTCGAAGCGGCGGGCCACCCGGCCTTCGCAGTCTTCCAGGCACGGCAGATCCGCCGGGCCGGGCTGGCCGGGTGGCATGACCACGAGCGGGTGCAGGGGAACAGCGCCACGCGCCAGCGCGTCGAGGGCGTCGCGCTGCGCCGCGTCCGGGGTGCCGAAGTGCATCAGGACGAAGCCGTGGCCGGTGTGCGGCAGCAGCCAGCCGGGCCGGCCGGCGGCGCGCACCGGCGCGTCGTCGAGCGGCGCACCGGGCAGCATCCAGCCGTCGAAGGCGTCGGCGTCGGGCGTATTCAGCGGCGACGCCGTCAGCAGCGCCGGCACCGACAGCCGCCCGCTGTTGACCAGCGCGCGGCCCATCGGCAGCTCTTCGGCCAAGGACAGCACGGCGTCGCGCAACACCTTTGCGGCGCGGCTCTTGGGCGTCATGAAGTCGGTGGCACGGGTGCTGTTGAGCAGGTTCTCGTCGGCGGCGAAAGTGCGCTCTGCGCTGTAGCTGTCGAGCAGCGACGCCGGCGCCGCGCCGCTGGTCACCAGCTGCAGCTTCCACAGCAGGTTGTCGGTGTCCTGCACGCCGGAGTTGGCGCCGCGGGCACCGAAGGGCGAGACCTGGTGCGCCGCGTCGCCCACGAACAGCAGCCGGCCGTGGCGGAAGCTGGCCATGCGCCGGCACTGGAAGGTGTAGACGCTGACCCATTCGAGCTCGAAGCCGATGTCGGTGTAACCCTGGCTGTCGAGCAAGGCGCGGATGCGCGGCGTCACCCGCGCGGGCTGTTTCTCGGCCTCCGGGTCGGCGTCCCAGCCGAGCTGGAAGTCGATGCGCCAGACGCTGTCGGCTTCGCGGTGCATCAGCGCACTCTGGCCGGGGTGGAAAGGCGGGTCGAACCAGAAGCGGCGCTCGGTGCGGTCGGCCGGGAAAGGCTCGCCGTCGAGCACGACGTCGGCGATGAGGAAACGGTCCTGGAAGACCTTGCCTTCGATGTCCAGTCCGAGCGCACGGCGGATCGGGCTGCGCGCGCCGTCGGCGACGATGAGCCAGTCGCAGTGCAGGGTGTAGTTGCCGTCGGCGGTCTCGACATCGACGCTGGCAAGTGCATCGTTCTGCGTCACGCCCACCACCTTGTGCCGCCAACGCAGGTCGATGCCCGGCAGTCGTGCGGCACGCTCCACCAGGGTCTGCTCCAGGTGGTACTGTTGCAGATTCACCATGCCCGGCCGCCGGTGGCCGGCCTCGGGCAGCAGGTTGAAGGCAAAGACCTCGCTGTCGTGGTGGAAGGTGCGGCCGACGTTCCAGGTCACGCCCTTGTCGACCACCGCGTCGCCGACACCCAGGCGGTCGAAGATCTCCAGCGTGCGCTTGGCGTAGCAGACGCCGCGCGAGCCGACGCTGACGGTGTCGTCTTCGTCCAGCAGCAGCACCGGCAGGCCGCGCAGTGCGGCGTCGATGGCGGCGCTCAGTCCCACCGGGCCGGCACCGACCACCACCAAGGGCACGCGGCGCACGGCAGCCTGGCCCAGCTCGGGCGGCCGCTGGTAGGCGTAATGAGGCCAGGTGTAGGTCTTGAGCACGCCGGGGCCTGCTCAGGCTTCGAGCGTCTTCCACATCTCGATGTCGCGCTCGGCGGTCCAGATGCGCGGGTCGCTGTGCGAGGTGGCCTCGTCGTAGGCGCGCGACACGTCGAAGGGCATGCAGTGGTCGAAGATCACCCAGTGGCCGTACTTCGGGCGCACGGCTGCCAGCGTCTCGCGGTAGACGGTGTTGAGGTCCTTGCCCGCCGCAGCGCCGGCCTTCACGCTGGCGTAGACGTCGGCGATGAAGCTGCGCGTGCCGGCCAGGCCGGCGGCGACCTGGGCTTCGGATTCCAGCGCCGGGCCGCGGCCGGGCACCAGCTTGACGGGCTCGAGCGCTGCGACATGGTCCAGCGTCTGCGGCCAGTCGGTGAAGTAGGCGTCGCCGGCATAGGGCGTGGCGTCGTACTCCACCAGGTCGCCGCTGAACAGGATGCGCTCGGCCGGCAGCCAGACCACGGTGTCGCCCTTGGTATGGCCACGGCCGAGTTGCAGCAGTTGCACCTCCAGCTTGCCCAGCCACAGCGTCATCTTGCCGCTGAACGTGATGGTCGGCCAGGTCAGCCCCGGCGGCACGCTCTCGACGGCGCGGAACAGGCGCGGGAAGCGGCCGATCTCGCTGGCCTTGTCCTGCTCGCCGCGCTCCCTGATCAGGCTCAGCGTGTCGTCGCTGGCGATGATCTGCTCGGGCCGGTAGGCGCTGGCGCCGAGCACGCGCACCGCGTGGTAGTGGCTCAGCACGACGTACTTGACGGGCTTGCCGGTGACCTCGCGGATGCGGCGGATGACGTCCTGCGCCATCGCCGGCGTGGCCTGCGTGTCGATGACCATCACCGCGTCGTCGCCGATCACGATGCCGGTGTTGGGGTCGCCCTCGGCGGTGTACGCGTAGGCGTGCTCGGACAGCTTGGTGAAGCTGATCTTCTTGTCTTCGAGATCGGCCTGGCTGGCGAAAGCCTTGGCGGGTGTGGCGGGCGTTTGTGACATGGTGAGACTCTGCTGGCGAAGACAAGGCTTGATGATTGCACAGTGGTTTGCCAGGCCTGGGCCCACCATGGCCGTCCGCTGCCCCTGAAGGACCTGGCCCACGAAGCCGGCATGGCGCTGGCCAGGCACCACGGATGCATCCATCTGTTTCCGGATGTGTCTCGGCCTTTCGGCGATCGCAGCAGGTAATTGAGGCTGCCAAGGCGGGAGATTCGTCAACAAAAGCCGACGGCACGCGCCGGCCGGCCCCGCACTGGCCTCAACTCGTCGACGCGGAGGCCGAAAAGGGAGTTGATGGTAGGTGAAATTCGGGTCGCAGCCCTAGGCGGACCGGGGTTCGCCATCTTCCAGAGCCACCCCGATGTCAGACGAGGAGTCCCTTATGCCTGTTTCGACCGCGAGCCGGCGCAGCACCACTGCGCGGCCGTGTTGGCTGCGCCATGAGGCAGGCGGCTTTACGTTGATCGAGCTGATGATCGCCGTGGCAATCGTCGCCATCCTCGGTGCGGTGGCGCTGCCGTCGTACCAGAGCTATGTGCGCAAGGGCAACCGAGGCGACGCGACCAGCCTGCTGCAGGCCGCGAACCTGGCGCAGGAGAAGCACCGGCTGGGCAACGCGAGCTACGCGGCGACCTTCGCTGCTCTCAGTCCCCCGTGCAATTGCAGCAGCACGAGCGAGCGCGGGCATTACACGCTGGCCATCTCCGGTGTTTCGGCCACGGGCTACACCTTGACCGCCAACGCGGCCTCGTCGATGCAGCAGGCAGACACCGGCTGCACGGCCATCACGCTGACGGTGGCCGGTGGCAATACGAGCTACGCGCCGAGCGCCTGCTGGAGCAAGTAACGCCATGAACAGATTCAGCCGTGGGCTCACATTGATCGAGTTGGTCGTCACGGTGGCCGTCCTGGTCGTGCTCGGGGCGGCCGCGTTCCCGGACATGGGCGAGTTCATCGACCGGCACCGCCTCGTCAGTCAGACACACGCGATCGCCGAACTGGCGCAGACGGCTCGGTCGGAAGCCACCAAGCGATCCGCCGGCGGGGCCTCGGAACTCAAGTCGATCGCGATGACGATCAATCCCGGCTCTCCCTGGTCCATCGGTCTTGCAAACGGCACCGCCGCTTGCAGCGGCTCGTCCTGCGTGATCAATCAAGGGGGCACGAACGTGCCGTACGCGGTCACCGCCACGCAGTGCTCGGGCTGCGCGATGGCGTCGCCGGCTTCGCAGTCGGTGATGGTCTTCGACCTGCGCGGCCTCGTCACGGGGGCAGTCGCCGAAACGGCGATCACGCTGACCTCGCCCCGCAGCAAGCAGCTGAGCGTACGCATCAGCCGGCTCGGGCGCATCTCCGTCTGCTCGCCCGGCGGCAGCGTCACCGGATACCCGTCATGCCCAACGTGAAACACCGCCGGGCCAGCGCCGGCATCAGCCTGGTCGAGTTGATGATCGGCATTGCCGTCGGCCTGGTGGTACTCGTCGGCCTGTCCTCCGTGTACGTGAACTCCGTGCGCGGTGGCCGGGCCGCCACCGCGTCGAACCAGCTGAACCAGGAGCTTCGTGCGCTCATGGACATCATGGTCAACGACATCCGGCGCACCGGACACTGGAGCACGCCGGCATTGGGCGTGGAAAACGCCTTCATGGCGGCGACGACCCAGCCCGTCATCGGCGGCGGCGGCAGTTGCATCCTTTACAGCTACGACGCGACGTTCGCCGGCATCACGCCCGGCGTGCCGGGCCCCGAAGACCGGTTCGGCTTCCGCCTGAACAACGCTGGCGTCGTGCAAGCAGTGGAGCCCGGCACGCTGGGCAGCACCGCCACAGCCTGCGCCAACGCGAGCTGGGAGCCGGTCACCGACGAGATCTCCACCCAGGTGACACAGCTGAGCTTCGACACCATCGGCTCGAAGTGCATCGCGTTCATTCTCGGCATCTATGTGCCCACCGATCCGACCACGTACACGCAATGGACGACGGCCGCCGGGAACGGCCCGGCCTGCACGTCCACGGCGTCGAACGCGCCCTCACCCTACCCTGATACGAGCACCCACCACTTCGTCGAAACGCGGCAGATCAATGTCACGCTGGCGGGCCGGAGCCGGACCGACGCGACGCTGCCCGCGGTGACGCTCAATGAAGCCGTACTGATCCGAGCCAACCGCGTGATCACTCCCTAGCCCCCGGGCCCTCAGCAAGACGGATGCCACCATGACCCCCCCCCTTCGACCCCACGGGCGGCGTGAGCGCGGCGTCGCCACCTTGTTCATCACGGTGGTGCTGCTGCTCTCGGTGGGCCTGATCGCTCTGTACACCAGCCGTTCGGCCGTGGCCGAGCAGCGGCTCTCGGCCAACGAGGTACGGGCCAAGCAGGCCCTGGCCGCCGCCCATGCGGGCGTCGACCACGCGCTCGCCTATATGCGCAACGGGGGACTGGATCACGACAACGACGACGTCGTCGACACGATTGCCGCGAACACGCTCACCAGCGCCGGCGGCACACCCTCCTACTACCGGGTGCTCTATGTCGATTCGTCGCTCGCACTCCCCATTTGCCCGTCGTCCCGGACCGGGACTTTCGCTGCCGGTGCGCCCGTCGTGCCGACGGAGGTGATGGCCGTCAGCTGCGGCTGGAGCGACGACGACAGCTCGGTGCAGCGCGTCGTGCAAAGGCTCACGGCGACGCCGTCGACCGGTGGCGCCATCTCCACGCCCCTGGTCACCCGGGGCACCACCAACCTGCTGACCGGTGGCGCGTCCCTGCTCAACTTCTTCAACGACCTGACCGTGTGGTCCGGCGGCAGCCTGCTCGGACAGAGCAACACCGGCAAGACCTTCATCCGGGACAGGGTCACGAATCCGACCGCGGACCAGAACTTCGACTACCGCAACACCGGCAACAGCCCGGCCTGCAACAACCCGCCCGGCGGGTACACGTGCTCGACGCAGGGCTCCGTGCTGGGGCACGACACCGTGGGTGGCGACACCAACCTCTCCAGCAAGAGCGTCGACCAGTTCTTCCAGTACTTCATGGGGCAGACCCCGACGACCTACCGCGAGAACACGGCCACCTGGGTCGTCGACACCAACAACACGCTGAGCACGCAGAACTCCACCAACGTCGGCAGCATCGACGGCATGAAGAACAACGTGATCTGGGTGGAAGGGAACCTGACGCTGCCCAATCTCGGCACCGCCGACAGGCCGGTCGTCCTCGTCGTCACTGGCAATCTGCAGTTGTCGTCCAACGCGGTCGTCTACGGACTGGTGTTCGTCATGGGCAACGTCACCGGGAATGGCAACCCGAAGATCTTCGGTAGCCTGATCAGTGCCGGAACGGCTTCCGCCAGCGGCAACCCGATCATCGTCTACGACCCCTTGGCGCTGGGGAGGGCCGCGAATCTAGGCCGCGCCGTCAAGCTCCCGGGCACCTGGCGCGACTGGTAAGTCGTGCCGCAAGTCAGGAGTACCCCGTCATGAGCCACGCCAGGAATCCCCGTCCGCTGGGCTTCGCCCTCCTCGAAGCCCTGATCGCCCTGCTCATGATCAGCATCGGGCTGCTCGGGGTCGCCAAGCTGCAGACGCTCAGCCTGCTCGGGTCGGGCGAAGGGCGGGCACGCACCGAGGCCTCCAACATCTCGCAGGAGAGGCTCGAGGAGCTGCGCAACCTGCTGCAGAAGGGCGACTTCACCGCGCTGGCCGGCGGCACGGCCACGGTCAACGGCAGCAACGCTGCCTATACCCTGACGTGGACGGTCACGACCCCCGATGCATCGCTCGAACAGCACTTGGTCCAGTTGTCCACCACCTGGACGGACACCAGGGCCGGGACACAGCGGCTGGACCTCAACAGCCTGGTCGCGTGGGACGACCCGGGCGCGCAGGCGCGCCTGGCGGTCAACACCACCGAGTCGCTGATCTCACCCACCGGGGAGGCGCTGCGCGGCCCCGTGCCCCTGCCCACCGGTCTGACACCCACCGAGAACCCGGACGGCACGAAGACCTACGTCGATGGCAGCACCAAGAAGACCTATCTGACCGACGCGAACGACGTCGTCCTGCTCTACTTGCTGCCCGACAAGGACGGTGAAGCGCAGTCCTTCACCACCATCACCGGCCGCGTCTACTTCGACGAGAACGCGGGGAACAATGCCATTCCGAGTTCGTCGATTGTCAACGTCCGCTTGTCAAGCGAAGGCGAGTGCATCTACAACAACGCCACCGCCAACCTCACGGCGATCAGCGGCGGCAGCAACTCCTACAAGTACTTCACCTACACCTGCTACGTCGGCCCCGGCTGGTACGGCAACGTCGGCGTCACGGTGCTCGACGACAACGGCTCGGGCCCCAAGATCTGCGTCGGCGATCCGGCCTTCAACGGCGGCGTCAGCAACAGCACGCTGACCAGCGCGCACCCCGTGGAAGCCGGGGTGCGCACCTATCGCGGCTTCAGGTCTGCTTCTGGCGATTTCCTGTCGACCGGCATGGCCGGCGGCCGCTATTACGGTTACAGCCATCTTCCGGACGGGACGGCCAGGACCGGGCCGTTCGACGGCCGGCTGCGGCCGTCGGACTACCCGGCGTTCTACGGCGCCGTGACGGCAGGTTCGCCCGGCGACTACCTCAACCAGGACTTCCTGCTGACCAAGGCGAGCCCAAGTACCAGCTGCGCGTCCAAGATGGCCGGCGGTGTCTTCGCGCGCAACGCTGGCAAATACGTCTGCATCAACCCGGACTTGCTCAGCGAGGTCACAGACGAGTGCCCCGGTGTCTGGCCCGGCTTCGAGTCCGAGGTCGGCAATGGCGGGTCGATCAACTTCAGCCTCAATGTCGCGCTGGCCGGCAACGGCACCGGGACGATTACCAGTTCTTCCGGCGGCATCGATTGCGGTACTTCGTGCTCGGCCAGCTATGCGACCGGAACCACCGTCACCCTGAGCGCGACCGCGGGCGCCAGCTCGACATTCACCGGCTGGAGCGGCGGTGGCTGCTCCGGCACGGGCACCTGCGCCGTCAACATGAGCACCGGGCAGACCGTGACGGCGACCTTCACTAACGGCTCGCCCCCGCAGCCGTCGCAGTACACCCTGACGGTGAACAAGGCAGGAATCGGCAGCGGCACGGTGAGCAGCTCGCCGACGGGCATCAGCGCCTGCAGCTCCACCTGCGCGGCCGACTTCAACGCCGGCACCATCGTCACGCTGACGGCGAGCGCGGGCGGCGGGTCGGTGTTCTCGGGCTGGTCGGGTGGTGGCTGCTCGGGAACCGGCGCCTGTGCGGTGACGATGAGCGCGGCGCAGAACGTGACGGCCACCTTCGGCACAGGGGTCTGTACGACACCGATTTCGGGTTCGGCGCACGACAAGAACGGCAGCGTGACCGCGAATCCGTCGAGCTACGGCACCTGTGCGATGAACGGCGGCAACTCGAGCAACTACAGCTGCTCGTTCAACGCCCCGTCCGGGACGACGATCACGCTCACGAATTCACGCTCGGCAGGCGGCAATTCGTACAGCTACAACCTGAACGTCACGGCCAATTGCACGTCGCAGACCAACGTCAACTTCCCGTGACAGCCTTGCGCGCACCGGGCGTCGCCGCGTTGCCCGGCGCTGGGGCGCCAGTCTGCATCAGGTCCGACCCGTGGCTCTCCATCTGCGGCTCGCACTCGTCAAGCGCAAGCGAGGTCGGGGTGCCGCGCCACGGCCCTCAGCGCCGCTGCAGCTTGAGGCCCTGTTCGGCGAGAACGTCCTCGGTGTCGCGCCCCAGCGCCGGCGCGTTGCGCCGGTGCCGTCCTGGCGTGCGCGACAGCTTGGGCACGATGCCGGGCACGGCCAGGCGGCTGCCGTCTTCGAGCGTGATCTCCTGCAGCATGCCGCGCTCGCGGTAGTGCGGGTCGGCGGCGATGTCGGCCACCGTGTAGATGCGCCCGCCGGGCACCTGTGCCGCATCCAGCGCGGCCAGCACCTCGGCCACCGTGCGCGGCGCCGTCCAGGCGCCGATGGCGGCGTCGATCTCGTCCACGCGCGCCACGCGGCCGCTGTTGGCCGCCAGCTGCGGGTCGTCCGCCAGGTCGGCCCGGCCGACGGCCTGCATCAGGCGCTTGAAGATGCTGTCGCCGTTGCCGGCCACCAGCACGTGGCCGTCGGTGCACTTGTAGGCGTTGCTCGGCGCGATGCCGGGCAAGGCGCTGCCGGCCGGCTGGCGCACGACGCCGAAGGCGCTGTATTCGGGCAGCAGGCTTTCCATGCAGTTGAAGACCGCCTCGTACAGCGCGACGTCGACGACCTGGCCGCGGCCGCTGCGCTGCCGCTCGTGCAGCGCCATCAGCACGCCGATCACGCCGTGCAGCGCCGCCAGCGTGTCGCCGATGCTCACGCCCACGCGCACCGGCGTACGCCCGGGCTCGGCGGTGAGGTGGCGCAGGCCGCCCATCGCTTCGGCGACGACGCCGAAGCCGGGTTTGTCGCGGTAGGGCCCGGTCTGCCCGTAGCCGCTGATGCGCAGCACGACCAGGCGCGGGTTGTCCTGCAGCAGCGCCTGCGGATCGAGGCCGAAGCCTTCCAGCGCACCGGGGCGGAAGTTCTCCACCAGCACGTCGGCTTCCAGCGCCAGCTGGCGCACCACCGCCACGTCGGCCGGCTGGCGCAGGTCCAGCACCACCGAGCGCTTGTTGCGCGACTGCACCTGCCACCACACCGACGTGCCGTCCTTGAGCAGGCGCCACTGGCGCAGCGGGTCGCCGCTGCCCGGCGCCTCGACCTTGATGACGTCGGCGCCGAAGTCGCCCAGCGTCCTGGCGGCAAACGGGCCGGCGATGAGCTGGCCGAGTTCGAGCACTTTCACGCCAGCGAGCGGGCCGACTGTTTCAGTATCGGAGGGTGCTTCGCTCATCGTCCTGTCCTCGTTGGCAGTGAGTACTTCGAGTCGGCAGCATTCGCTCCCTCTCCCGCTTGCGGGAGAGGGCTGGGGTGAGGGCCTTCGCACCGGCAAGGCGGCGGCTCGCCAGCCCTCACCCCTGCCCTCTCCCAGAGGGAGAGGGAGTGAATTCGCAAGGCTCGCATGCGCTCAATTGGCGGGGCGCAGGTGCACATGCGGCTCGGCGGCGCCGGCATGCTGGTGGTGGTCGTGGGACTCGACGCTGATCAGGTTGAGCTGGCCGTGGTGCACGCCGCGCTCGGCGCACACGGCGTCGGCCAGGCTGCGCACCTGCGCCGCCGGGCCGCGCAGCAGCACGGTCTCCAGGCAGTGTTCGTGGTCGAGATGGGCGTGCATGGTGGCCAGCGTGAGGTCGTGGTGCGCGTGGTGCATGGTGGTCAGCCGCTCGCCGAGCTCGCGTTCGTGGTGGTTGTACACGTACGACAGGCAGGCCACGCAGTGCAGGCCCTCGGGCTCGCTCTGGCGCGAGCGCTCCAGTTCGGCGCGCAGCAGGTCGCGCACGGCCTCCGACCGGTTGGCGTAGCCGCGTATGGCGATGAGGTCGTCGAAGCCCTCGGCCAGGTGTTCGTCGAGCGAGATCGTGAAGCGTTGCATCGCTGTCCCTTTCAGCGCGGCCACGGCCGGCAGCTCAGGATATCGCGGCACGGGCCGGCGCCGGGCGCGGCAGCCGCAGGCACAGCAGTGCCGCACAGGCCGCCAGGCTCAGCCCGGCCGACAGCCACAGCGCGCCGGCGCCCCAGCGCTCCAGCGCCACGCCGAACAGCCACGGCGCCAGCCCCTGCAGCGCGCGCCCCGGGAGCGCGATCCAGCCCTGGCGCGCGCCGTAGCCGCCGGCGCCGAACAGCGCCAGCGGCAGCGTGCCCTTGGCGATGGTCAGGATGCCGTTGCCCAGACCGTGCAGGATGGCGAACGCGGCGGCTGCCGGCACGCCGACGAACCACAGCAGCAGCGCGCCGATCGGATGCCCGAGCGTGGCGGCGCGCGCCACCGCCAGCGGCGAGACGCGGCGCAGCAGGCCGAACTCGAACAGTCGCCCTGCCACCTGCGCCGGCCCCACCAGCGCGCCCACGCCCACCGCCAGCGCCAGCGTGCCGCCGGCGGCCTGCATCAGCGTCGGCAGGTGCGCCGCCATGCCGGTGCTGACGAACCAGGTCAGCGTGAACACCAGCGACAGCAGCGCGGCGGTGTAGCGCGGCGGCGCCGGCAGCACGGCCGGCGCGGCCGCGGCG